>CAMNHS010000023.1 GCA_946539635.1 uncultured Prevotellaceae bacterium | reverse complement strand
AATGGCGCAGCATGTTGATTGCATGCTGCGCCATTGTCTATTAAGCTATTAAGCCATCTTCTGCGGTCTGTGGCGTTTAGGTCTTGCCTTTTGCTCCGGCTTGGGGGTCGCCTTGTGTGTTGGGGTTTCCTTGGCACTTGGAGTTTCTGCTACTACCCTACTCTGCAACAGACGCTCGGGGAAGAGATTGTCCGTCTTACGCTTGTCGCCCGGAACGAAGGCATCATCGCACATTGTCAATGGTGCGACCTCCTCACGATGCATGGCAGGTTCTACGTCACACATCCAAGGCTGCCCGGATGCCATCTGAATGAAATGATACTGGCGGGTATAGCTCTCAAGCAGGCGTAGGTCATCAAACATAAACACCATAGGACGAAGGGGAACATAATGTTTGTTCCATTCCTCGTCGGAGATGTTATTATAGCGCTGGAGGTCGTCGCATACACCCATTGTGCGTATCGCTACGGAAGCATCATTGGTTATCAGCAACACCTTCTTTCCTTCTGCGAAGAGTTCTGTCACCCTGCGGATGATAGCAGGGTCGGCAAACGAGGCATGATGTGACTCTGCTCCAATGCCATCGATGCGTAAACGGTTTTCACGCTGCTGTTGCAGTATGAGACGCTTTGCCAGACGGGCTGCGGCATTGAGGCAGACGGTATTGTCGGAGAAATCTGCATCCTTATAGTTCTGAGGGTCTAAGAGGCAGGCAAAGCGGTCTATCTCCTCATAGGTCTCAGACATCATCATGAAACGTCCGCCACGATATGAACACATTTTTGAGATAAACTCCAGCTGGCGTTCATATTGCAGTCTCTGAGGCTGTGTGGCTGATTTCGCATCGCTGCCTGCAGAAGTCTGACCAGAAGGTGCTTTGCCAAACAGCAGTTCCAGCCATACGTTCGTGTCGGAGATTACGACATCATAGTCGAGGACATTTGCAAGGGTATCCTGCAAGAACTTGTGGCGCTTTATAATCTCGTCCATCGAGAGCATCTGTATCTGTGCATCGCTGAGGATGATGGCACGCATCGGAGCCTGCTGGAGTTCGATGATGTTGTGTATTGTGATATTTGGCAGCGGCAGTGGTTCCGGAATAATCTGCACCTGCACATCTGCCGGCTGCTTAACCTGCGTCTGTTCTGCAGGTTGCTGCTTCTTTGCCGGCTGTTGCTTAGGCTGCGACTCGGCTACCTGTGGCTGTTTCTTCACAGGCTTCCTGCGTACAGTCTTCTTTGGCTTTACTTCTACGTTAGACTCTGTCTTCACCTCTGCGTTTGCATTGCTATCTTTCACATTCTTTTTTGTTCTTGTTGCCATAATTAATTACTTTAACTTTGGTTTGAGTTCATCAGGAGAATCATTGGTGTACATATTCACCTCTCCTGCTACCTTTACAAATAGATCTTTTATCAGTTGCACGTCAAGACTCCACTGCGGACGGAAATTCTCTGACTGCATATAGTTAATTATTGACTCCCTCATCTGGCGAGCCACAAGTCGTGAGTCGAGATTATTGGTTATGTCCATCGTAGTCATCACGAGGCGGCCTTTGCCGATATTACACTCGAACAGCATACCAATCTTACGACTTACAAACCATGTGTCGATACTTTGTACCAAAGGCTGGAAATCAGCGGGAAAATCCGTAAACTGCATCACCTGTGCCTTATTGAGAAGTTCCCACCACTGAAGGTCGCTATGATAATCGGTTGGGAAATTGCGGAATATAGGATGCTCATTATTTATATATACGCCTGTGGTATGAGGAGGGCGCATCTTGAACCATGATGTATTCCAGAAAACGGGAGTGAAGTATTGCTTCACCTCGCGGCCATAGGTAACCTTTCCTGCTGCACACAGCAACACCTTGCCGCCCTTCTCCAAAACCTTAAGAGCCTTCTTGTCGAGGGTGTCGGTAATAAGGAAATTCTTTCCAAGGTTCTCGGCTGCTGGGATTTGCGGATAAACCCAGAAGTCCCAATGATTCCTTGCCTGCATCTCAGGATTATAGACAGAGAGGGTCAGCTTTGCAGGCTGTGAGACATCGCTGAGCGAAACAGAGACATGTCCGACAGCATTGTTCTGACCAACAGGGAAACGGAGATTATCCCACTGGCCTTTCTTTACGAATGAATTGTCAGAGGAAGTAACGGTCCAATACAGGTTGCCGCTCAATTCCTTACCCGAGAAATTATTCAGTGTTATGTCAGCATCGAAACTCTCTGCTGGGGTATATGTGAATTTAGGGAATTTTGCCAAAGGCACCACTTCTGAGCAGAATTCCTTAAACTCGTTGTTGGTAATATAACCCTTAGGGTCGAAGAACACATCTGTCACACCCACCAAAGCAGTACCCTGACCGCTGTAGTCATTCAGCGACAGCAGTTGAAATCCAGCATAATTTGGAGTGCGCAAAGTACGTTCAATCTCATACTTATAACACAAGGCCTGCAGCTTTCCGGATGCAAGGAGGAATTTCTTTGCCATCGCTCCCATGTTGTTCTCTGTAAGGATATCGCGGAATATCTCAAAGTTCTTGGCACGATTAACACCTGTGTATTTAGGTATCTCATCAAAGTTCGGGAAAGCACACCACTGACCTGTCTCATGGCTCACGAAAGGCATCGTGATAGGTGTTCCGGGCATATCCTTTCCGTTGTAGGTATTTATCTTCGCCGAGAAATCCTTCACTGACTCAGGCATAGAGCGACTCCACTCATCAAGTCCTCTGGCACCAGCCTTCACGGCAAATTCGCTACCAGGCTGCCAAGCCCATCCGCCACCGACACTGAAGCCACAATACAGATGACGGGTATCATACTGCTTTATCATAGCTGTCTTTTCTGTGGACCATTTCACCCAATTTCCTGCAGGCTCGTTACCAAAGGCAAAGAATGTGAAAGAAGGGTGATTTCCGTAGGTATCACAGATGCGAATAGCTTCATCATAAAGGTAATTGTCTATGAACTCTCCCCTACCCAACTTCACGCCATGATTAGGCCAAGATGGTCCTTCAGGCTGGATATACATTCCTACCATATCAGCAGCTAAGAAAGCAGCTTCCGGAGGACAGTAGGTATGGAAACGCACATGATTGAGTCCCCACTGTTTGCATTTTTCATAAAAAGAAATCCATGACTTCAGGTCTGTCGGAGGATAACCGGTATTTGGGAAATCACAGTTTTCCACTGTTCCACGCAGCTGAATTTCCTTACCATTAACATAGAACATCTTTCCACGGATTTCAATCTTCCGCATCCCGAAACATGTCTCACTTGTGCGAGCCACATTTTTCTGTGTCAATGTTGCTGTTAGATGATATAATTGTGGAGAGTGCTCATCCCACAAAAGCATATCATCTCCCATAGAGAGTATCACCTCCTGAGTGTCTGCGTCTTTCACCTGAACAGGCACAGACTTCACAACGTGACGTTTGTCAGTGTTGAAAGATACGGCCTCCAACACCAAGGTACCGCTAACCTTCTTGGCAAATTTTATCTTTACCCTCGCCTCTTTCCTGTCGATATCCGGATAAACGGAAACAGAACTTATCGGGTTGTATTCGCGCAGTTCTATCTTTCCGACAATACCGTTCCAGTCGCCCTGAGTCTGGTCCGAAACAGAATGAGAGTCCTTGCCTACATTCGCTGCCTCCAAACGATTATCAACACAAATAACTATTGTGTTTTCTTCAACACCTTTATTTAAAGGGATATTGTATACGTGTGGCTCAGACAAGGAATTCTTCTCTCCGATAAGCTTTCCATTTACCCAAACCTTTGTTGCTATATGCGGACGCTCAAGATACAAAACAGCATCATTGGAAGACCAGTCTTTATCACATCTTAGGGTGTACTTATACCACGCCTTGCCCACATAATGTTTTACGGGAGTAAGGAAAAACGGTACCTTCACATTACCAGCTACACGATATTTCTCCATGTAAGGATTGCGATAATAGGAAGAGTCGTACAAGCCGCCCACCCATTGAGTGTTGACAGTAACATCATCACCCTTCAGGCGTTCTGGCATAGAACCCGGAAGCTGTATTTTATCATTAAACTGACAGCCTGGCTCATACCATTTTTCCTTCTCTCCGACATCTTTTCTGTCTATCTGGAAATCCCATAACCCTGACAAATCACAAACATGATAGCCATTTGCGTCTATATTCAATTTTGCAGCAAGAAAACTTGAATATATCAATAAAGATAGAATTAATACTTTTCTCATAATGGCAACAAAAGTACAAAAAAAATATAAAATGCAAAAACTTTTATACTGTTATCTTTGTTTATTGACGATTTTTTTGTACCTTTGCACGCGTTAAATTTAACGAAAACACCTAAATAGATATGGATTGGCTAATTAATCTATTTACAAATACTGAAAGCATAGCACACATTGCTCTGCTATACGCTCTCGTCATTGCCGTCGGCGTATATTTGGGTAAAATTAAAGTTGGTGGCATTTCACTTGGTGTCACCTTCGTTTTGTTCGCCGGTATCGTAGCCGGGCATTTTGGGCTCACCGCTCCATTGCCCACCTTGAATTTTGTTCAGGACTTCGGTTTGATACTGTTTGTCTTTATGATTGGACTGCAGGTAGGCCCGGGTTTCTTTTCCAGCTTCAAGGAAGGCGGCATCACCCTGAACCTTATGGCGGTATCCATTATTCTATTGAACATTGCAGTGATGTTCGCTTGCTATTTCATTTTCTTTGATACAAGCGATCCACGCAACCTCCCTATGATGATTGGAACATTGTATGGTGCAGTTACAAACACCCCAGGTCTCGGTGCTGCGCAAGAAGCTCTTACAAGCATTATGGGGAACGCCACTCCTGCAATAGCAAACGGATATGCCTGTGCTTATCCTTTAGGTGTTATCGGTATTATTGGTGCAACAATTGCTGTCAGATATCTCTGTCACATAAAGTTGGAACAGGAAGAGGAGGCACTAAATTCCAAAGAGGATGATGCTACGTCAAAGCCGCACTTTATGCATCTTATCGTAAAGAACGAATTCCTTGCAGGACACACCATCCTTGAAATTCACGACTTTCTAAAGCGTGACTTCATCTGTTCAAGAATATTGCGCGACGGAGAACTGATCATTCCAAAGAGCAGCACTACTCTTGAACTCGAAGACAAGATATTTATAGTTTGTCCTGAAGCTGATGCTACTGCAGTACAGGCATTCATCGGAAGAGAGACTGTCGTACCAGAATTTGCCGAGCAGGAAAAGACAAAGCAGATGGTTTCCCGCCGCATTCTTATTACCCGACCAGAGATAAATGGTAAGACACCAGCAAAGTTACATTTCTCAAGCGTATATGGTGTCAATGTCACCAGAGTAACTCGTCAGGGAATGGAAATCTTTGCACGCCCAGACCTGCCACTTCAGGTTGGTGATAAAGTGATGGTCGTTGGTGACAAGGTAAGTGTAGGACGTGTATCTTCTGTATTGGGAAATATGGAAAAGCGCCTTGACACTCCAAATATAGCAACCATATTCGTAGGTATTATCATCGGTCTTATCTTTGGTAGCATGCCATTCGCAGTTCCAGGTATTCCTGTACCTTTGAAACTGGGTCTTGCAGGTGGTCCGCTGATTATTGCCATACTGATAGGGCGCTATGGTTACAAGGCCAAGCTGGTGACATACACCACAACATCTGCAAATCTTATGCTCCGCGAGATAGGACTTGTTCTATTCCTTTCTTCTGTAGGCATAAAAGCAGGAGCCGACTTCGTAAAGACTGTTGTCGACGGTGACGGATTGCTCTATGTAGGATGCGGCTTCTTGATTACCATCCTACCACTCCTTATCATAGGTGTTATCACCAGAAAGATATACAAGTTCAACTATTTCACAATAATGGGTATGATGGCAGGTGCTTGCACCGATCCACCAGCACTGGCTTTTGCTAATGCTACCTGTACTAAGGATGCTCCATCAATCGGATACTCTACAGTTTATCCATTATCAATGTTCTTGAGAATCTTTACTGCACAGCTGATAGTTCTTATCTGCTGTTCATAATATAGAGAAAACAAAATTTTTATAATTCACAATAATGAAACGTTATCTATTTACATTACTTGCTTGCGGAGCAATGGTTACCAATGCTATCGCTTATGAAGGAGCAAATTCCGACATAATGGCAAGGCTGAAGCAAGATGACCCTTATGGCATTGGAATATCTATTCTATGCATGAGTGTCGTTTTCCTATGCCTTGCATTATTGTTTGTATTCTTCAAAATCTTTGGTTTCGTGGCAGACCGTCAGAAGAAGATTGCCACAGTTCAACCTATCAAGCCTATCATCCAGACAGGTAAAAAGATTGAAGAGGTAGGTCAGATTACCAAAAACATCCTTCAGGACGGACTTGAGACAAGAGGACGCGACAAGGAGATTTACATTGCAGTCATCTCTATGGCCCTGATGCAGTATCAGGAAGATGTTCACGATGTAGAGTCAGGCGTTCTGACGATTAAGGAGCACCATTCTTCATGGGCTGCACCTCATTTTAATAACTTATAAAAAATATTCCTTATTAGATTATGGCAAAATATGAATATACAGTACAGGGTGTTGATTATGAAGTAGAAATCCTCGAAGTAGAGGGTACCCTGGCAAAGGTTACCGTTAATGGTATTGATTTTGATGTAGAGATGAAGCAACCTATCTCTGTTGGTAAAACAATTGCGAAGCCTATTGCTCCAAAGCCACAGCCTGCCAAAGTAGAAGGTCCCGCTCCACAGCCTGCAGAAGAGACAAAGCCCGTTGTTCAGGCTGGTGAGGGTACAAAGGTATGCTCTCCACTGCCAGGTACTATCACAGCTATTCCTGTGAAAGTCGGTGATGCTGTTGCTGTCGGTGATACAGTTTGTATTCTTGAAGCAATGAAGATGCAGAACAACATCGAAGCAGAGAATGCTGGAACAATCACAAGTATTATGGTTAAAGAGGGAGACACAGTAATGGAAGGTGCTGTTCTCGTAACAATAGCCTAACTCTTAAACATCTTAAATAATTCAGAACATTTATGAGTATAGGTGATTTTATAGTTAACAACCTTGAGACTTTCTTAAATCTCACAGGTGTTGCACAATGCCAATATGAGAACTTACTCATGATTGCAGTAGGTGCTCTGTTTATTTGGCTTGCCATAAAGCATGATTTTGAACCTCTGCTGCTTGTTCCAATAGGAATGGGTATCATCATTGGTAATATACCATTCGTTCCAGGAATGGAAGTAGGACTATATGAAGAAGGTTCCGTATTAAACATATTTTATCAAGGTGTTCGCCAAGGATGGTATCCCCCACTCATCTTCTTAGGTATCGGTGCAATGACAGACTTCTCTGCACTTATCAGTAATCCAAAACTGATCCTTATCGGTGCTGCTGCTCAGTTTGGTATCTTCGGAGCATACATGATTGCTTTGGCACTTGGTTTCGAACCTAACCAAGCAGCCTCTATAGCAATAATTGGTGGTGCAGACGGTCCTACAGCAATATTCCTTTCAAGCAAATTATGCCCAAGTTTCCTTGGAGCTGTAGCAGTATGTGCTTATTCTTATATGGCACTTGTTCCTGTATTACAGCCAGTTGTTATGCGTCTGCTGACAACAAAGAAAGAGCGTGTCATCAAAATGAAGCCAGGTCGTAAAGTTTCTCAGACAGAGAGAATCCTATTCCCTATTATTGGACTGCTTCTGACAACCTTCATCGTACCTTCAGGACTTCCTCTGTTGGGTATGCTCTTCTTCGGCAACCTTCTCAAGGAAAGTGGAAAGACTGACCGTCTGGCAAAGACAGCAACAAATGCTTTGAACAATGCTATCGTGATACTACTCGGTCTCACTGTTGGTTGCTCCACACAGGCAAGTGTATTCCTCACAATAGATACTATCAAGATTTTCTTCCTTGGTGCTCTTGCTTTCATCATTGCAACAGCCAGTGGTGTATTATTCGTGAAGTTAATGAACCTGTTCTTGTCAAAGGATAATCAAATCAATCCACTTATAGGTAATGCTGGTGTAAGTGCCGTTCCTATGGCAGCACGTATTTCCAACAACTTAGGACTTGAATATGATCGTCACAACTTCCTCCTCATGCATGCCATGGGACCAAACGTTGGTGGTGTCATCGGTTCTGCAGTAGCAGCAGGTGCACTGTTAGGATTCCTGTCATAAACACAATAAAGAATAACAAACTAAAAATTATTATACAACAATGAAAATTTCAAGAATTGACCACCTGGGAATAGGTGTAAAGAGTATCGAAGAGTCACTTCCATTTTTTGAGAATGTCCTTGGACTTAAGTGTTATGCAGTTGAAGAAGTAGCAGACCAGAAGGTAAAGACAGCTTTCCTGAAGGTTGGCGAAGTGAAATTGGAACTTCTGGAGCCAACATCTCCTGAGTCAGCTGTAGCAAAATGGCTTGAAAATGGTGGCAAGGGTGTTCATCATGTAGCATTCGCTGTTGAGGATGGTGTTCAGGAAGCTCTTCTCGAGTGTGAGTCAAAAGAAATACGTCTTATTGACAAGGCGCCACGTCCAGGTGCAGAGAATATGATGATAGGCTTCTTGCATCCTAAGTTCACAGCAGGTATCCTGACAGAACTCTGTGAGCCAAAGAAGTAAAATTGTATAATAAAAGATATAAAGTACAATATTAACTATGTCAATACAAGCAAATAAAATAAAAAAGCTCATCGAGAACCGCGAAACAGCGCGTCTCGGTGGTGGCGAAAAAGCTATTGAGAAGCAACATGCACGTGGCAAATATACTGCTCGTGAGAGAATAGCACTACTTCTTGATGAAGGTTCATTTGAAGAATATGACATGTTCAAACTCCACCGCTGCACTAACTTCGGCATGGAGAAGAAGCAATACCTCGGAGATGGTGTCGTAGTAGGTTCTGGCACTATCAATGGCAGATTGGTATATGTCTTTGCACAGGACTTTACCGTAAACGGTGGTTCTCTTTCAAAGACAATGTCTGAGAAAATCTGTAAGGTAATGGATATGGCAATGACAATGGGAGCTCCAGTCATCGGTATTAACGACTCTGGTGGTGCTCGTATCCAGGAGGGCATCGACGCCCTTGCCGGCTATGGTGAGATATTCGAACGCAACATACTTGCCTCTGGTGTAATTCCACAGATATCTATGATATATGGTCCTTGTGCTGGTGGTGCTGTTTATTCTCCAGCTCTTACCGACTTCACATTGATGATGGAAGGTACATCATATATGTTTCTAACAGGTCCTGCTGTAGTAAAGACAGTTACTGGTGAAGACATCGATGCAGAGCATCTTGGTGGTGCTTCTGTTCACGGTTCAAAGTCTGGTGTCACACATTTTACAGCAAAAACCGAGGAAGAAGGAATTGAGATGATTAAGACACTCTTGTCTTACATCCCTTCCAATAATATGGAGGAGGCCCCTCATGTAGAATGCACAGACCCTATTGATCGTCTTGATGACTCTCTGAACGAGATTATCCCAGAAGACCCTAATCAGGCTTATGATATGTATAAGGTCATCAGTGCCATTACTGATGAAGGTGAGTTCTTTGAAGTACAACCTAAGTTTGCCAAGAACATCATAATTGGTTTTGCACGTTTCAACGGTCAGTCTGTAGGTATCGTTGCAAACCAACCTTCTGCTTACGCTGGAGTGCTTGATGTTAATGCTTCTCGTAAGGGTGCACGCTTTGTACGTTTCTGCGATGCTTTCAATATTCCTATCGTATCACTTGTTGACGTACCAGGTTTCCTCCCAGGAACAGGGCAGGAATACAATGCTGTAATCCTTCATGGAGCAAAACTACTCTACGCTTATGGTGAGGCTACTGTACCAAAGGTTACTATTACTCTGAGAAAGAGTTATGGTGGTTCACACATCGTGATGGGTTGTAAGCAGTTGCGTGCTGACATCAACTTCGCATGGCCTTCAGCAGAGATTGCTGTGATGGGTGCAGCAGGTGCAGTTGCAGTACTTCAGGCAAAGGGAGCAAAGCAGGTAAAAGAAGAAGGTGGTGACGTTAAAGCATTCCTTGCAGAAAAAGAACAAGAATACTCTGATCTTTTCGCTAATCCTTATCAGGCAGCGAAATATGGTTATATCGATGATGTCATCGAACCTCGTAACACCCGCTTCCGTATCTGCCGTGCATTAGCACAGTTGCAGACAAAGCAACAGCATCTGCCTGCTAAAAAGCATGGATGCATACCAATGTAAAAACGACCTTTAATGAAAAAGATTCTTTTTATAAATCAAGACATAGCGCCCTATGTAGAAGAGACGCCAATGTCTATAATGTGCAAAGAAATCTCTTGTGGCATGCAGGATGCGGGCTTTGAAACCCGCACCTTTATGCCGCGATGGGGTGTCATCAATGAACGACGTGGCCAGCTACACGAGGTAATACGACTCTCTGGCATCAATATCTCCATTGGTGAACTGGACCTTCCCTTGCTCATTAAAGTCGCAAGCATCGTGGGCTCAAAAGCACAAGTGTATTTCATTGATAATGAGGAACTCTATGGTAAGAAGAATATCAAGAAGACTCATGCTAAAGGTGGAATATATGCAGAGTTCTTCGCTCGCGGAGTCATTGAAACAGTAAAGAAACTCAGGTGGGTTCCTGATATCATCCACTGTCAGGGAACTATAACACATCAGGTACCATTCCTGCTTAAGAAACTCTATGCTGATGAACCTATTGTAAATAACGCAAAAGTCGTCACAACACTCTTTGAAAAAGATTCTATTAAAACAGCACAGTCAGCCATCGACTATTCTAATGGTATAATTCTTGCTTCTGATACTTACAACAAGAATCTTATGAAGTATCTCTCAGAAACTTCTAAGAAAAAAATACTGAAGAAGGTTGACCAAGATGATATTATAAAGAAATATATCGAATTTTATAGTAAAGTATAGGATACAATATACAATGAGACAGCGTTTCATACCCTTATACCTGTTTATATATATTCTTCTGTTAGGCTCTTGTACCGAGAATACCGATACCATTGGTACCTCGCTTACTGACATCGAGAGGACATTTAGTGAAACGGCAGCAACCTACCCTATCACCTCTAGATCTGTCAAATCCTCCAACGTATTCTCACGTGGCAGGAATGGCTATCTGGGTAAGGCAAAGGACTTGGAGACAGATTGCTACCTTACATGTAATTATATGACTCAGATGCGTACTATTGGAATGCATCAATTTCCTGACGTTATGAGTGTCAACATCAATCCTGCTAAGTATAATCCATCTATAGAAAGGTGGAAACAGGTTGAAGCAGACTCTTGTTGGCTAGAGTTATATATACTCTCTTCTGTCGGAGATTCACTAACACCTATGAAAGTATCTGTTCGTGAGATGTCCGAGCCTTATGAAGAGGGGGTGACGTATTATGTCGACTTTGATCCTGAGGCCCTTAATATGATTCGCACTGGTAAAGGAGCTGTCAATAGTTACATGACTTATACTACCAATAATCACATTTTCAGTGATGCGGAACGTGCGAAAGCGAATTTCGTCAACTATATCAGCATTGGATTGAACGATTCAATATATGACAAAGATGATCCTACTATAAAATACAACAACTACGGAACATACCTCATGAGGAAATTCTATGACCCTGCTACATACGACAATTTCCTCAATCAGTATAAGTTCACTCATAATATCTGTCCAGGTTTCTATATCAAGCATGCAGGAGGCATTGGCAATATCGCTACCATATATGCAGCACGTCTTGTTGTTGCTTTTGTCAATGTAGTCAATGAACAGCCCATGTATTCTGGATTTGGTGGAACAGAAGAGGTGATACAGAAGAGCAGTCTCTCTCAAAGCGACACGGAGTTGCAGGAGCTTATTGACAATAACACGTGCACATATATCAAATCTCCTGCCGGTATATGGACTGAATTAGAATTGCCCGTGGAGGAAATCATGAATGGACACGAGAATGACACTCTAAATACTGCACGCATATTCATTCCAAGACTCAATAATGAACTCATGAATGATTATGCATTCAAGGTTCCACAAACACTTCTAATGATACCTACAGATAGTATTTCCGATTTCTTTGAAAAACAGAAGGTAGCAGATTTCCGTAACACCTATCTGGCATCATATGCTTCAAAGACCAACGGATATACCTTTAATAATATATCTATTCTCATTTCCAATCTCTATCGTAAGAAACAGGCTGGAAATGTATCAGCCAACTGGAACAAGGTGACACTGATTCCTGTTGAGACGACCTATTCAACCGTCTCAACTTCAGCAACACAGGTGCTGACGAAAGTCACCCACGACATGTCAATGTCCAGTACCCGACTTAATAAGAATGATTTAAAAATCAGCGTTATCTACTCACATAAATAAGATAATAATGGCTGATAATTATCTGGAATATCACCACGATGAATACGAAAGACGTAAGGCAAAGTGGCTCGCAAAGAAACAAAATAACAAATTAATATATAGGAACAATGATAAAAATTAGTTTTCCTGACGGCTCTGTCCGTGAATACGAAAATGGTGTAACTGGTATGCAGATTGCCGAGAGCATCTCACCTGCTCTTGCCCGTAACTGCGTTGCATGTGGTGTAAACGGTGAGACAACAGAGTTAAACCGTCCTATCAATGAGGACGCAAAGATAAACCTCTACCGCTTTGAGGATAAAGAGGGTCAGCATGCTTTCTGGCATACATCAGCCCATCTCCTTGCAGAAGCTTTGCAAGAACTCTTCCCTGGTATACAGTTCGGCTTCGGCCCTGCTGTTGAGAATGGTTTCTTCTACGATGTCCTACTTCCAAACGGAGAGATGATTAAGGAGAGCGACTTCAAGAAGATTGAGGACAAGATGCTCGAACTGGCACGTAAGGACGAGGCTGTAGTACGACGTGAGGTTTCTAAGGCTGATGCCATAAAGCAGTTCAGTGCTCAGAGACAGACATATAAGGTAGAGCACATCGAGCAAGACCTCGAAGACGGCTCAATCACTACCTATACCCAGGGTGCCTTTACCGACCTATGTAAGGGTCCACACATCGTATCTACTGGCATCATCAAAGCCGTTAAGTTGACATCCGTTGCCGGTGCTTTTTGGCGCGGTGATGCTACAAAGGCACAGCTGCAGCGTCTCTACGGTATCTCTTTCCCAAAGAAGAAGATGCTTGACGAATATCTCGTAATGCTCGAGGAGGCAAAGAAGCGTGACCACCGTAAGATTGGTAAGGAGATGGAACTCTTTATGTTCTCTGACCGCGTTGGTAAAGGACTGCCTATATGGCTTCCAAAGGGTACAGACCTTCGTCTGCGTCTGCAGGAGATGCTTCGCACTATACAGAAACGTTTCGGTTATCAGGAGGTTATCACTCCACACATCGGCAGTAAGAACCTCTATGTCACCTCTGGCCACTGGGCTCACTATGGCAAGGATTCCTTCCAGCCTATCCACACTCCAGAAGAGGATGAGGAATATATGCTGAAGCCTATGAACTGCCCTCATCACTGTGAGGTGTTTGCTTCAAAGCCACGTTCTTATCGCGAACTGCCATTCCGTTGTGCAGAGTTTGGTACCGTATATCGCTATGAGCAGAGCGGTGAACTCCACGGACTTACCCGTGTACGTTCTTTCACACAGGATGATGCACACATCTTCTGCCGCCCTGACCAGGTGAAAACAGAATTCCTCCGCGTACTTGATATCATACAGGCCGTATTCTCTATCTTCGGTTTCAAAGACGATCAGGTAGAGTTCCAAATTTCTCTCCGTGACCCTAACGACAAGGAAAAGTATATCGGTACTGACGAGATGTGGCAGAGTGCTGAGCAGGCTATTATTGATGCTTGTGCTGACCGCGGTCTGAATGCAAGAACCGAGACAGGCGAGGCTGCTTTCTATGGTCCTAAACTCGACTGTATGGTGAAGGATGCCATCGGTCGCCGCTGGCAGTTGGGTACTATTCAGGTTGACTACAACCTTCCTAACCGTTTCGAACTGGAGTATGCTGCAGAAGATAACACCAAACAGCGTCCTGTTATGATACACCGTGCGCCATTCGGTTCTATGGAGCGCTTCACAGCAGTGCTCATTGAGCATACTGCAGGACACTTCCCACTGTGGCTCACACCGGAGCAGGTTGCCATTCTCCCTATCTCTGACAAATATATCGACTACGCTGAGAAGGTGCAGGATTACCTCGAAAGCGTTGGCGTACGTTCTGTCATCGACTCACGCAGCGAGAAGATAGGCCGTAAGGTACGCGATACCGAAGTAAAGCGCATACCATACATGGTCATCGTTGGTGAAAAAGAAGCAGCAGACGGTACTGTTGCTATGCGTCAGCAAGGTGGTGGCGAACAGGCTGTTATGTCTATGCAGGACTTTGCAGCACGCATCAACAAGGAAGTAGCAGAAATGCTGCAAGCTATGAATATACGTCCGAAAGAATAA
>CAMNHS010000022.1 GCA_946539635.1 uncultured Prevotellaceae bacterium | reverse complement strand
TCCGAAAGAAGTCCGAAAGAAGTCCGAAAGATCTCTGAACCTCGAATGATTTCAAATTTATCTCATGTTGGGACCATTTTATGTCATGTTCGTCTTTTCGAATGGTAATCACAGGAAATTTAGTGTTGATATGCTGTAGGCTCCTCCTTGCCTGCTCTTAGGCTCCTCTCAGGCTCCTCCTAAGCTCATCCACGGAGGAGCTTAGAGGCAGGGTAGAGTAGGGTGTCAAGCAACCTAAGGTATGGGTGATAGGTGAGAAATTAATGGCTTAATAGCCTTAATCTTTAATCTTTTTTCGCAACGCGATGATTTCATCGCGATATTGTGCTGCTATGAGGAAGTCGAGGTTCTTGGCGGCTTCTTTCATGCGTTCTGTCGCTGTTTCAATGGCTTTCTCTATCTGTTCCTTCGACATAACATCAACAATAGGGTCTGCTGCCATAGAAGAAGCGTATTCGGGTTCGATATATGCCATTGCAGCATGCTCTGCACCAACGACGGAGGCTGTTCCGAGAGTACCGGAAGCACGTCCTGTCATCTTGAGTTTTGATAGGGTCTCTTCACTCTTGACAACAGCCTGGATAGTCTTGCGGTTGAGGTCTTTCTGTATCTGTTGCGGCACAATTCCATGAGCCTCGTTGTAGGCTATCTGTTTTGCGCGGCGGCGATTGGTCTCGTCGATGGTCTGCTGCATACTCTCGGTAATGGTGTCGCCATACATAATAACCTTGCCATCAACATTTCTGGCAGCACGTCCTGCCGTCTGGGTGAGACTACGATGAGACCTCAGGAAACCCTCCTTGTCGGCATCGAGAATGGCAACGAGAGATACCTCTGGCAAGTCGAGACCTTCGCGAAGCAGATTGATACCTACGAGAACATCGTATTTGCCAGCACGCAAATCGCTGAGTATCTGTACCCTGTCGAGGGTGGAGACATCTGAATGTATATAACTGGTCTTGACACCGTTATTAAGAAGGTATGTTGTCAATTCCTCTGCCATACGCTTTGTGAGGGTAGTGACGAGAACACGTTGGTGCTTCTCGGTACAAACCTGTATTTCTTCGAGGAGGTCATCAATCTGATTTTCGGTAGGTCGCACCTCAATGGTCGGGTCAAGAAGCCCGGTAGGACGGATGACTTGCTCGACTACAACACCTTCTGCCTGTTCCAATTCATATTCCGCAGGAGTAGCAGAGACATAGATTGTCTGGTTGAGCATCTGCTCAAATTCCTCAAAGCGAAGGGGACGGTTGTCAAAGGCTGCAGGCAGGCGGAAACCATATTCTACAAGGTTCTGCTTGCGACTTCTGTCACCACCATACATGGCACGAATCTGTGGTATGGAAACGTGGCTCTCGTCAATCATCATCAGGAAGTCGTGAGGGAAGAAGTCAAACAGACAATAAGGGCGCTCGCCAGGTGCTCTGCCATCAAAATAACGGGAGTAGTTCTCTATGCCAGAACAATGCCCAAGTTCCTTAATCATCTCAAGGTCGTATTCCACCCGTTCCTTGATGCGCTGGGCTTTCAACTCGTCACCAATACTCTTGAAGTAATCTATCTGTGCAACGAGGTCATCCTGGATGGCATATATAGCAGACTCCTGCTGCTCCTTGGTGGTAACAAAGAGATTGGCAGGATAAATTTGGTATTCATCGAAAGATTCTACGTGATGATATGTAGTCGCTTCAAGTTCCGAGATATCGTCTATCTCATCATCCCAGAAGGTGACACGCAAGACACCATCGGAGTATGCCATAGCAATGTCAACAGTATCTCCCTTAACACGAAATTCTCCACGATTCAATTCCAGGTCATTCCTGACATACAGGGCATCTACAAGTTTGCGTAAGAAATCATTTCTATCAAGTTTTTGGCCCCTCTTGATATTTATGACAGACCCCTGCATGGTAGAAGGCCCCCCCATACCATAAATACATGATACAGAGCTAACTACGATAACATCCTGCCTGCCGGAAAGCAGAGCAGAGACAGCACGAAGACGTAGCTTGTCAATCTCTTCGTTGATGGCAAGGTCTTTCTCAATATATGTATCAGTAGAAGGAAGGTAAGACTCTGGTTGGTAATAATCATAATATGACACATAATACTCTACAGCATTTTCTGGGAAGAATGCTTTCATCTCCTCATAAAGCTGTGCTGCAAGAGTCTTATTATGAGACAAAATAAGCGTAGGCTTACCAATCTGCTGGATGACATTCGCCATTGTGAAGGTTTTTCCAGAGCCTGTAACACCCAGCAACACCTGTGCTGGCAAACCACTCCTTATCCCCTCAACCAATTGTGCGATGGCTTCAGGTTGGTCTCCTGTCGGTTTGTATTTTGAGGTAAGTTTGTACTCATTCATAGGTGCAAAGATAAAGATTTTACTTAATATATAAGATGAGAAGTGTGTATTTGTTAAAAAAATCTTAATTTTCCAATGAAAAAGCGGATAAATGGTTTTTGTCTCATGTTTTTTTATTACCTTTGTGCCGAATTTTTGCGTATGCGCGTGAAGAATATTTATATTATACTCGTGATAACGGCTGTTCTTTTGTCTGGTTGTGCAAAAGAATTTAATGCTGTGTATAAGTCAAATGACTACCTCTACAAGTATGAATTTGCAAAGACATGCTTTGTTGAAGGCAAGTTCTCTCAAGCATCTGTATTGTTGGGTGACCTCGTAACCATCATGAAGGGAACCTCAAAAGGAGAAGAATGTTTGTTCCTGTATGCTGTTGCAACATACCGCAACGGTGATTATGATTCAGCTTCTGAGATTTTTAAGAAATATAGCACATCTTATCCGCAGGGCTTGTTTGCAGAAGAGGCTTCATACTTTGTTGGTGAGAGTTTGTATAATACAGTTCCAGAGCCACGTTTGGATCAGACGCCAACATATGCTGCAATGAAGGCTTATCAGGATTTTATGGATATGTATCCGGAAAGTGCACATCGCAAGGTCGCAGAGACTAAACTTTATGAACTGCAGGATGTCCTGGTGAAAAAGGAACTTATAAATGCACAGCTATACTACAACCTCGGAACATATTTTGGTAACTGCACCAGTGGTGGTAATAACTACGATGCATGTATAGTTACTTCGCAAAATGCTATTAAAGATTATCCCTTCTCAAAATATCGCGAGGATTTTGCATCACTCATTATGAAGAGTAAGTATGCATTAGCTTATCATAGTGTTTATGCCAAGCAGGCAGAACGTTATCAGGATGCAGAGGATGAATGCTATGGTTTCATAAATGAGTATCCCGATTCGAAAGATCGCCCTTTGGCAGAGAAATATATTGAAAAATGTAAAAGATTTATAAAAGATGGATTACAAGAAGAGTAAAGCACCTACAAACACAGTTACACGTGACCTGATGGATTTTTGTGACGCAACAGATAATATCTACGAAAGTGTTGCAATAATTGGCAAACGTGCAAACCAGATTTCTCAGGATATCAAGCAAGAGCTGAGCAAGAAACTTTCTGAGTTCGCCAATTACAACGATACACTTGAGGAGGTGTTTGAGAATCGCGAGCAGATAGAAATTAGCCGATATTATGAGAAGTTGCCAAAGCCAACGCTCATAGCAACAGAGGAGTTCCTGAATCATGAAATCTATTGGAAGGATCCTTCACAAGATGTTTATGACGATGATGATGATTTCTAAAAAGAGCTATGTGGCAGCGTAAACAAACGATATATCTGTTAGTGGTGACATTGCTGATGGGGGCATTGGCTGCCTCTATTCCTCAAAATGGAATAGAAGGGTATATACTTAGTAGTGTTGCTGGAGTAACAGCATTATTCAGTTTTATCACGATATTCTTTTTTAAGAATCGTGCTTTGCAGAAGATATTATGCAAGTTTGGCATTGTATTAATCATTGCTTGGCTTGCATATTATTGTTATAACAGTTACTATGTGTATTGGCATGGACGCTTTTATATATGGCCTCCCAGCTTGATACCTATTGTGGCATTTGTGGTTTATCTACTTGCCATCAAAGGGATAAAATATGACGAAAACCTTATTAAGTCTATGGATAGAATTAGAACAATTGCCATTTTGATGGCTGCATCTGCTGCTATGCTTACTTCTTGCGGCAGTAATGAAGAACCCAATGAGGGTGATACAAAGACAGTAAAAGTTGGTGATGCAAAGTTTGACATGGTTTATGTGGCACCAGGAAATTTCCGTATGGGAGCAACATCAGAGCAAGACGGCTTTGACAATTTTACAGAACTGCCAGCACATGACGTTCAGATTACCAAAGGCTATTGGATTGGTAAGACTGAGGTGACACAGGAATTGTGGGACGAGGTGATGGGAAACAATCCTTCAGATATCAAACAGTATGATGGTAAGGATGATCCTACATTGCCTGTAATGAATATCACATGGAGCGATGCTCAGAAGTTTGTTAAGAAACTTTCAGAAAAGACAGGTGACAAATTCCGTCTGCCAACAGAAGCAGAGTGGGAATATGCTGCTCGTGGTGCTGCAAAGTCACATTCTCACCAGTATAGCGGTTCTAAGTATCTTGATAATGTAGCTTGCTATCGTGCAACATCGAATGGTACTCCTCATCCTGTTGGACAGTATATGCCAAACGAATTGGATATGCGCGACATGAATGGCAATGTGTCAGAATGGGTGGAGGATAATTTTGAGAAATATAGAGATACCTTGGAGATAGACCCTGTGGTAAAGAGTGGTGATGCTATAGCGCACGTAGCTCGTGGCGGTTCTTTTATCAGCACAACAACAGAGTGCCGCACAGCATCTCGTGAAAATTATGGCCCAGAATTTAAGGCTGTAACAGTAGGTTTGCGTATAGTAATGGAAAAATAATTGTTAACGCACACAATATTAGACGAAATTGCTGACACTTTGTACTTGAAAGCAAACAAAATTAAGCAAAGTGTAAGATTTTAAAGAAAAAGTTGCATTTTTTGCAACTTTTTTTTGTTTGTTTCAGGAAAAATGTGTAATTTTGCACCCGTAAATCAATAAAGTGGTATAAATAGTGTTGAAAAAGTGCCACAAATTCAAAAACAACAACACAAGCGCAAACAAAATGATAGTTAACGTACCTTATTTATTATAGAAATGAATATTGGTACACATTATTTAAAATAAAAAAAGGTAAAAAAGATGAATGCACAAGCAGTAATCGAAAATCTCAAGCAGAGATTTCCAAATGAGCCGGAGTATATTCAGGCTGTATCTCAAGTACTTCCAACTATTGAGGAAGAGTACAACAAACACCCAGAGTTTGACAAGGCAAATCTTATCGAGCGTCTCTGTATTCCAGATCGAGTGATAGAGTTCCGTGTGTCTTGGGTTGACGATAAGGGTAACGTTCAGACAAACATGGGTTATCGTATCCAGCACAACAACGTTATTGGCCCTTACAAAGGTGGTATTCGTTTCCATAAGTCAGTAAACTTGGGTATCCTGAAGTTCTTGGCTTTCGAGCAGACTTTCAAGAATTCTTTGACAACACTTCCGATGGGTGGTGCAAAAGGTGGTTCAGACTTCTCACCTCGTGGAAAGAGTGATGCAGAGGTTATGCGTTTCTGCCAAGCTTTCATGACAGAGCTCTATCGTCACGTTGGTGCTGACGAGGACGTTCCTGCTGGTGATATTGGCGTAGGTGGCCGTGAAGTAGGTTATATGTTTGGTATGTACAAGAAACTTACACACCAATTCACAGGCATGCTGACAGGTAAGGGTCTTTCATTCGGTGGTTCTTTGATTCGTCCTGAAGCAACAGGTTATGGTAACGTTTACTTCTTGCTGAACATGCTGAAGACACGTAATATTGATATCAAGGGTAAGAAGGTTCTCGTTTCTGGTGCTGGTAACGTTGCTCAGTACACAATGGAGAAACTCATTCAGCTTGGTGCTATTCCTATGACATGTTCTGATTCTAACGGTTACATCTATGATCCAGATGGTATTGATCGTGAGAAACTTGACTTCATCATGGAATTGAAGAACGTACAGCGCGGACGTATCAAGGAGTATGCTGAGAAGTATCCTTCTGCAAAGTATGTTGAGGGTAAGAAGCCTTGGGCTGAGAAGGGTTGTGAAATTGCACTTCCTTCTGCTACTCAGAATGAGATTAACGAGGAGGCAGCTAAGACTCTTGTTGCAAATGGCGTTATCGCTGTTTCTGAGGGTGCTAATATGCCTACAACTCCTGAAGCAATCAAGGTGTTCCAGGATGCAAAGATTCTGTACTCTCCAGGTAAGGCAGCTAATGCAGGTGGTGTATCTGTATCAGGTCTTGAGATGTCACAGAACTCTGAGCGTCTGTCTTGGACATCAGAGGAGGTTGATAACTACCTGCACAAGATTATGAATGACATTCACGCTAATTGTGTTAAGTATGGCACAGAGGCTGATGGCTATATCAACTATGTGAAGGGTGCAAACGTTGCTGGCTTCATGAAGGTTGCTAACGCAATGATGGCACAGGGTATCGTTTAAAAGATTATATCAGATATAACAAAAATGAGGTGGGCACCAATAGGTGTTCACCTCTTTTCTTTAACTCCCTCTTTAACTCCCTCTTTAACTCCCTTTTATTACAATTTACTATCTTCCAAAATCTTTGGACAGAAAGAATCAAAGGGGCATTTATTACATTGTGGCTTTAGGCTTTTGCATACATATCTTCCATGAAGCAGAAGCCAATGGTGTGCTTTGCCTAATTCGCCTTTAGAAATGTGTTTACATAGTTCCTTCTCTACCTTTAGCGGGGTGTTACAACTTTTTCCTACCAATCCCAATCGGTGTGACACTCTGTAAACATGTGTATCGACAGGCATAGCATCACGTCCGAATGCAACTGCCAACATAACGTTTGCCGTCTTTCTACCTACACCTGGCAGTTTTTGTAAAGAATCCATACTAGATGGCACCTCACCGCCATATTCAGACATTATCATCTTTGAAAGTTCAACGATATGTTTTGCTTTTGCGTTAGGGTAGGAGACGCTCTTGATATATTCGTAAACCTCTACTTCTTCTGCTTCCGACATAGATTTTGCATCAGGATATTTTGAGAATAGTTCTGGAGTAATCATATTTACACGCTTATCAGTACATTGTGCTGATAATACTACTGCAATAAGTAGTTGAAACACACTGCCATATTTCAGCTCTGTGTCAAATTCTCCTTGTTTGCGGAAGTAGTCAAGAATTAGTTTGTAGGTAGTAGTCTTATTCGTTTTCAATGGTCAAAAGAATGATAAAAAAACGTGAAGAATGATTTGTCATCCTTCACGCTTTTATTCTTAGTGAGATAATATTAAGCGAGGATAATCTTGTTGTCAACGCTTGTTACCTTACCCTCTTTGAGTAGCCAACCAATACCGAGGATAACCTCTTCATTAGTAGCCTTAGCCTTCTTTGCAATATCAGATACTGTCATTGCCTTACCAGTTGCTGCGAGAACCTGATAAACTTCGCCAGCCTTGAAACCAGCGTTTACTGCGTCAAAATAAACTTCATTCTTTGGAGCCTCTGCCTTCTTTGCAGGAGCAGCCTTTTTTGCAGGAGCAGCCTTCTTTGCAGGTGCTGCCTTAGGAGCTGCAGCCTTAACTGTCTTTTTTTCTGCCATTTTGTTTTAAAATTTAAAAATAAAATATTAAATTAGAGAATATGTTCTCTCGTTTTAATTTTCGAGTGCAAATGTACTAATATTTAGTGATTCACACGAAAAAAAATCCATAAACACGCTGAATACCTTTAAATTATTGACTATTGTCAAACTTTTGAATATTTTTTTTTGGATATTATGGGAAAAAGTGTTACCTTTGCCACAATTTATGAATTTTAAGACTAAAAATATACAAAAACATGGAAAAAAAACTTCTTCTTGGAGATGAAGCCATTGCGTTAGGTGCTATACATGCAGGTCTGTCTGGTGTATATGCTTATCCCGGTACTCCATCTACTGAGATTACTGAATTCATCCAGGGCAATTCTCTAGCAAAGGAGCGTGGCATTCATTCTCGTTGGTGTACTAATGAGAAGACTGCTATGGAGGCAGCCCTTGGTATGTCTTATGCTGGTAAACGTGCTTTGGTGTGCATGAAACATGTCGGTATGAATGTTTGTGCGGATGCTTTCGTTAACAGTGCTATTACAGGTGTTGGTGGCGGACTGGTGGTGTTGGCAGCAGACGACCCTTCAATGCACTCTTCACAGAACGAACAAGATAGCCGTTTCTATGGCAAGTTCGCTCTGATACCAATTTTTGAGCCAAGCACACAGCAAGAGGCTTATGATATGATGAAGGTAGCCTTCGAGATGTCCGAAACTATCAAGGAACCTGTTCTGTTGCGTGTTGTGACACGTCTGGCTCACTCTCGTGCTAATGTCGTCGTTCAGGAACCACAGAAAGAAAATGCACTTTCTCCTTCTACAGATCAATGGGTATTGCTTCCTGGCATTGCAAAGAAGAAGTATGCAGCACTTCTCGAGAAACAACCTCTGATGCTTGAAGCAAGTGAGAAGTCATCTTTCAATAGGGTTGAGAAAGCTGATAAAAAATTAGGTATTGTTGCTTGTGGCATTGGTTACAACTATGTTAAGGAAGCCGTTGGTGATGATGCATATATTTTGAAGGTTTCACAATATCCTCTTCCTTCAAAGCAGATACTCAGTATGGCAGAAGACTGTGACGAGATACTCGTTGTAGAAGATGGTCAGCCTGTTGCAGAAGAAGGTGTTCGCAATATTATTGGTGACAAGGCAAAGGTGATAGGTCGTCTGACAGGTAATTTGCCACGTACAGGAGAGTTGACACCTGATGCTGTCGCTGTTGCTTTAGGCATTCCTGCACCAGAACTCTTTGAGCCAGCAAAGAATCTCGTAGCTCGTCCTCCACAGTTGTGTCAGGGATGTGGCCACAGAGATGTTTATGGAGCTTTGGTGAATATTCTCAACGAATATCCTGATGCTAGAGTATTTGGTGATATAGGTTGCTATACTCTTGGTGCATTACCTCCATTTAAGGCTCTTGCCTCTTGTGTTGATATGGGTGCTTCTATCACTATGGCAAAGGGTGCTGCTGATGCTGGTCTCCGTCCTGCTATTGCCGTGATAGGTGACTCTACATTTACGCACTCTGGTATGACAGGACTGTTGGATGCCATCAATGATAACAGTGCTATAACAGTTATTATTTCCGATAACCTCACAACTGGTATGACTGGTGGTCAGGATAGCGCTGGTACTAATAAGTTTGAGGCAATCTGTCTTGGACTGGGTATGGACCCAGCACATCTACATGTGGTGACACCTCTTCCCAAAAATATTCCTGCTATAACACAGCTTATAAAGGATGAGATAGATTACGAAGGAGTCAGTGTCATCATTCCTCGTCGTGAATGTATTCAAACAGCTTCTCGCCATGCTCGTGAGAAAGCTCGTAATAATAAGGAGGCAAAATAATGAAGAAAGATATTATACTTTGCGGTGTGGGTGGACAAGGTATCCTCTCTATCGCTACTATCATAGGTGAGGCAGCAACACGTGCTGGTGTTAACCTCAAGCAGGCAGAAGTACACGGAATGAGTCAGCGTGGTGGTGATGTGCAGTCAAATCTGCGCCTTTCCACTGGCACTATCTATTCCGACCTTATTCCAAAAGGTGGCTGCGATATGATAATTTCTATGGAGCCAATGGAGGCACTTCGTTATCTCCCTTATCTCTCAAAAGATGGTGTCGTTGTAACATCCAACAAGCCACTTATCAATGTGCCTAACTATCCAGAGGAGAAAGAACTGTTTGCAGAACTTTCATCTTTGAATCATGTTGTGCAGCTTGATATCGAAGAGGTGGCAAAGGATGCCGGCTCTGCACGTTCTGCCAATGTGGTTCTCCTTGGAATGGCAGCAAAATTTCTTGAGATAGTATCACCAGAGGCTCTGCGTGATGCTGTAGCAACTATCTTCTCTAAAAAGGGAGAGCAAATCGTAGAATCTAACTTAAAGGCATTCGACATGGGTGCCAATGTACACTAATGGCATACAGAAGAGAACTTCCTGACTGGAAATCAGAATATCTGGATCCAGAACTTGAAACCATGAGCGTGGAGCAGATAAAGGCTCTACAGGTAGAACGTTTGAAGGCTACCGTTGCTCATTGTATGAACAACCCTGTTTACAAAGAACGCCTTGAGAAGGCTGGGGTTACACCTGAGAGTATCACCAGTATTGATGATATTCGTCGTATTCCTTTTACTACGAAGCAGGATTTGCGTGAGAATTATCCTTTCGGTTTGGCATCTGTGCCATTGAGAGAGTGTGTTCGCCTTCATTCTTCTTCTGGTACAACGGGTAATCCTACCGTTATACTGCATACCCAGAAGGACCTCGACGAATGGGCTAATCAGGTAGCACGTAATCTGTGGATGGTAGGCTTGCGTCCTGATGATGTGTTCCAGAACTCCAGTGGCTATGGTATGTTCACAGGTGGCTTGGGGTTCCAATATGGTGCAGAGCGTCTTGGTATGCTCACAGTACCGGCAGCTGCAGGTAACTCTCTGCGTCAGATAAAGTTTATGAAAGACTTCGGTACGACTGCCGTTCATGCTGTTCCTTCTTATGTTACTCGTTTGTATGAGGTGATGCAGGAGCAAGGCGTTGACCCACGTAAGGATACAAAGCTGAAGGTGCTCGCTATCGGTGCAGAGCCTCATTCAGAAGAGCAGCGTAAGCGCATTGAGAAGATGCTTGGCGTAAAGGCATACAACTCTTTCGGTATGTCAGAGATGTGTGGTCCTGGTGTTGGCTTTGAATGTAAGGAGCAGAACGGTTTGCACTTCTGGGAAGACTATTATATTGTTGAGATAGTAAATCCGGAAACCTTGGAGCCAGTTCCTGACGGAGAGATAGGTGAGCTCATCCTTACCTCTATCAACAGAGAGGCTATGCCATTGCTGCGCTATCGCACTCGTGACCTCACGAGAGTGTTGGGCCGTGGTTGTCCTTGCGGACGAAATCATGTTCGTCTGGATCGCATGAAGGGACGTTCTGACGATATGATGGTATTGCGTGGCGTGAATATTTTCCCAATACAGATTGAGAAGATATTGATGCAGTTCAAAGAACTTGCCAACAATTACCTCATCACCCTCACAACTGATGAGAATAATGACAATATGACTGTCGAGGTAGAACTCGAAGAACTCTTCACGGATGACTACCAAAGACTCATGCAGCTTCAGAAGGACGTTAAGCGTGCCCTGAAGGATGAGATACTTCTGACACCTATTGTGAAGCTCGTGCCAAAGGGAAGCCTTCCTGTTTCAGAGGGTAAGGCTGTACGTGTAATTGATAAAAGAACCGTTTATAATTGATTATATCATGACAAAGAAACAACTTTCCATTTTTATTGAGAACAAAGAGGGTACCCTCATCAAGGTTCTCGAACTCCTCAGTAAAGCAGGTATTCAGATTATAGCATCCACTATAGCTGATACAAAAGACTATGGCATCTATCGTGTTATATGTGACAAGCCGGAGGATGCATTTATCATATTGAAGGAGGCAGGTATCAACCTCCAGCTGACAGACGTCAATGCCGTAGCGGTGGAAGACAAAGTTGGTGCTGCTGCTGATGTGCTGAGAAAGTTGACAGACTCTGGTATCAATATAGCATACATGTACTCTTACCTTGAAGATGGTAAGGGTATGCTGATATACAAAACAAAATAATACTCTATATGAAAAAAATGACAACCATGCTGACTGCTCTGTTATGCACAGTGGCAGTATTAGCAGACGAGCCAAAAGGTATTGAGAAAATCTTGCCGGCAGTGTCCGATTACAGCGGTGACACCGATGCTGCCTTCCTTGAAGCTCATCAACCATTGTTACAAGCCCCTGCAGAGGGTGCTGAGAAAGATGCAAAGTATTGGGCAGAAGCCGTTGGCTCACGCCTGAAGGTAACTGGCTATGCACAAGGTGGTTATACTGCTACTTTCCAAGAAGGCAATAGCAGTGCAAACACAAATACATTTGACATGAAGCGCATCATCCTCATGGTGGGTGCAAACATTACCAAGGAGTTCTATGCCTTCTTTATGCACGAATTCAAAGGCGGAAATGTTATGGAGTACTACATGGAGTACCGTCCTACAAAGGCATTCAATCTGCGACTGGGTCAGTCAAAGACAGAACTGTCAATGGAGAACCCGATGTCTCCTACGGTGCTCGAAAGTATCACTCCTATGTCGCAGAGTGTAGGATGGCTCTGTGGTGGCGACCCTCTTATGAGCAATGGCTCAGGTCGTGACATGGGTCTGATGGCTTATGGTGATCTCTTTAATAACAAGTTACGCTATGTTGTAGAGGTTATCAATGGCGGTCAGATAAACAAGAATGACCGTAACAACCAGAAGGATGTCATTGCAAAACTTGAATATCGCATTGTTCCTAATTTCAGGGTTTCTGTTTCTGGTCAGAAAGGTTATGGCTGCGCTGTTGAGAAGTCAGTATTCAATCCTAATATCAAGGTTGACGAAACCTATCGTAAGGACCGTTATGCAGCAGGTTTCGAATGGAAGTCAAAGGTAACAGGTACTGATTATTTCAAGAACCGTTGCGCTATGGTTCGTTGCGAGGTTCTCGGCGGACGTGACGGCAATGTCGGCTCCTTTGGTGTCTATGGCTCTACTGCCATACCTCTTTACAAGCAGCTTGATGCCGTTGCAATGGTTGACTATTTTAATAAAAATACCGACCTTGGTGCCAAGCAGACCAATCTGATGGCTGGTGTTCAGTACTGGATACACAAGAAGTGTCGCCTGCAGGCGCAGTATATGTACAGTGCCAAGAGTAACGGTATGAAGAATCTTACAGGAAGCAAAAACTACAGCACAATTCTCACTCAGGTTCAGATAGCATTCTGAGCCCTGGGGGTGGGAAGTAAGTGTATAAATAACACAAAGCACAAATCTAATTCTTTTTTATCATGCTTATCAAAGTACTTTTAACCGTAATATTCCTTGCCGTTATGGTAGGGGTGGGATTCTATTCCCGTCGTTCTGCCCAGAATGTCGATGGCTTTGTCTTGGGAGGCAGAAATGTGGGTGGCTGGCTTACAGCCTTTGCCTATGGCACGTCATATTTCTCAGCCGTTGTCTTCGTTGGCTATGCAGGACAGTTTGGATGGAAATATGGTATGTCGGCATCATGGATAGGTGTAGGCAATGCCGTCATAGGTTCCCTGTTTGCGTGGCTTATTTTGGGAAGGCGTACAAAGCTGATGACCCAGCACATTCAGAGTCGTACCATGCCGGATTTCTTCGGTACACGTTATAATGATGAGTGGCTTCGTGTCATAGCTTCCATCATAGCCTTCGTATTCCTCATTCCTTATACAGCAGGTGTATATATGGGTATATCAAAACTCTTCGAGATGGGTTTTGGCATTCCTTATGAATACTGTGCCGTGACAATGGCAATACTGACAGCGGTATATGTCATTCTGGGAGGTTATAAGGCTACGGCTATCAATGACTTCATTCAAGGCATCATAATGCTCTTCGGTATTACTACGGTCATTGCCGTGGTTCTTAATTCGCAAGGCGGATTAGTGGCAGCAACAGAAAAGATGGCAATGATGGTGCCAAATGCCGATGACCTGACACAAAAGGGGGCTGCATTGTATGCTAATTTCCAACCAGGTGACTTCGCTTCGTGGTTCGGACCTAATCCGATGTCGCTCCTTGGTGTGGTAATTCTGACATCGCTCGGTACATGGGGATTGCCACAGATGGTTGGTAAGTTCTATTCTATTACCGACGAGGCTGCCATACGTCGTGGTACTATTATCTCCACCATCTTTGCCTTTATCGTGGCTGGCGGTTGCTATTTCCTCGGAGGTTTCGGACGTCTGTTTGTCGCTACGGCTTTTAACAGCGAAAAGGGAAAGTTCGTATATGACAATATCGTGCCATCAATGCTTGAGACTCTCCCTGACTTCCTCATCGCCCTTGTCATACTCTTGGTGCTCTCAGCATCAATGTCAACATTGGCAGGACTGGTACTGACATCATCATCTACTATGACGCTTGACCTCATCTATCGCGATAAGAAATCCGTTGACGGCGAAGTAGAGGGAGGTGAAATAAATGACGAGGTAGCCGAAAAGATAGAGCGCCGCAAGGTTGTTGTCATGCGTGTGCTTATAGTTTTCTTCATTGTTCTGTCGCTCATGATAGCCCTCAATCCCCCACAGTTCATTGCCCAGCTTATGGGTATCTCTTGGGGAGCTCTTGCCGGTGCTTTCTTGGCTCCGTTTATGATGGGACTCTATTGGAAGGGTGTCACACGTCTCGCTGTATGGGCATGCTTCGTATGGGGCGTTGGTCTTACAGTAGTGAATATGCTGGCAGGCAACTCTATCCTTAACCCTATCGATTGCGGTGCTGTGGCTATGCTGGGCGGTTTCATAGTCGTGATACTCGTGAGCCTCATGACGCCAAAGATGGATAGTGAGAAGGTAGAACAGATATTCAAATGCTATGACGCTTAAGGATTTCCTGAACAACGGCGACAGGTTTGCTGCCGAGAATGGTATGCAGTTGACAGAAATCCGTGAGGGTTTTGCCAAGGCTACATGCGTTGTTGAGAAACGTCATCTCAATGCAGCCGGCGTCTGTCAGGGTGGGGTATATTTTACCCTTGCCGACCTTACATTTGCTGCTGTCACCAATTCCCACGGCCCTGTGTCGCTTGGTGTGCAGAACAGCATCACATACCTGCAGTCAGCAAAGCTCGGCGATACCCTCGTGGCAGAGACAACGGAGGTGTTCAACCATCACAGGTTGCCCTTCTGCGAGACACGTGTCACGAATCAGCGGGGAGAACTCCTCTGCATCGTCACCGGCTCTGCATACAGGAAGAA
>CAMNHS010000021.1 GCA_946539635.1 uncultured Prevotellaceae bacterium | reverse complement strand
AAAGGTAAGGCTTTAGATACTTGCCGGTGATACTTTCACTAATATTGATTATCGCTTCTGGAACTCCAGAGGCGATAATTTTTCCGCCTCTGTCACCACCTTCCGGACCTAAGTCGATAATATGGTCAGCACATTTGATGACGTCCATATTATGCTCTATAACTACTATTGTATGCCCACGCTTCAACAATTCGTCAAAGGCATGAAGCAGTTTCTTAATATCATGGAAATGGAGACCTGTTGTAGGCTCATCGAAAATAAACATCGTAGGAGCCTGATTCTCCATACCTATATAATAAGCCAACTTAACACGCTGATTCTCACCACCTGACAATGTGGATGATGACTGTCCCAGTTGTATATATCCCAAACCAACATCTGAGAGGGGTTTCAACTTGTCAGTGATAGCTTTCTCACCATCGAAGAAGTCAAGGGCTTCATCGACAGTCATATCAAGGACATCGGAGATATTCTTCTCCTTATACCTTACCTCAAGTACATTATGCTGGAAACGCTTTCCATGACAAGCATCACAGGTAAGTTGCAGGTCTGCCATAAACTGCATCTCAACAGTAACAACACCTGCACCCTTACACTCTTCACAGCGTCCTCCCTCGGCATTGAAAGAGAAATGCACAGGGGTAATACCCAACTGCTTTGCAAGAGGCTGTGAAGCATAGAGCTGACGAATGGCATCGTAAGCCTTGATATATGTAGCGGGATTGGAACGGGTGCTCTTGCCAATAGGATTCTGATCAACCATTTCGACATACTCCACACCGTAGTCTTTCGGATTACGGCTCACCATAGGAAACAGCACACCACGCACAAGGCTGGACTTACCAGAACCACTGACACCAGTAACGACAGTCATCACATTAAGAGGAAAATCAACATCTACATTATTGAGGTTATTGAGAGTTGCTCCCTTTACACTGATAACCTTATTCCAAGGTCTGCGTGAGGTTGGAACCGGAATAGTATCATTTCCTGCAAGATAATTAATGGTATGAGAAGTAACAGAGGTTTTTGACTTTGCCAAAGACTTTATCTTTTCTGGTGTACCTTCGAATACTACCTGACCACCAAATGTTCCCGCATCAGGACCAATGTCTATGATATAGTCTGCAGCACGAAGTATCTCCTCATCATGTTCTACCACAACAACAGTATTACCTATCTGTTGTAGCTTTCGCAAGACATTGATAAGCCTTTCTGTATCACGTGAATGCATGCCAATACTGGGTTCGTCGAGTATATAAAGACTACCCACCAAAGCAGAACCTAAAGAGGTTGTAAGGTTTATCCTCTGACTTTCGCCACCAGAGAGCGTATTAGATGGTCTGTTAAGGGTTAGGTAGCCAAGACCCACATCGAGAAGGAATTGTATGCGGCTGTTTATTTCTTTTAGCAAGCGTTCTGCCACCTGACTGTCGTGCTCAGATAGTTTCAGGGAAGTAAGCCATTCGTATAAATCAATGATAGGCATATCTACCAACTCCTGAATATTCTTGCCGGCAATCTTTACATAACCAGCCTCTTTACGCAATCTTGTTCCATTGCAATCAGGACATATTGTCTTGCCTCTATAGCGGCTGAGCATCACACGATATTGTATCTTATACTGATTCTCACGCACCATGCGGAAGAAATTGTCGATGCTTGCAACTTCATATTTGTCAGCATCGGCATCACAAGGCAGTCCGTGCCACAACCAACCTTTATGTTCTTCGGAAAGGTCTTTATAAGGAGTGAATATTGGGAAATTATCTATCTCTGCCCTACGGATGAAATATCTTTTCCACTCCCCCATCTTCTCGCCTTTCCAGCATTGCACACAGCCATCATAGACACTAAGTGTCGGGTCTGGAATAACCAGTGACTCGTCAATGCCCATTATCTTACCAAAACCTTCACAGGTAGGACAGACACCGACTGGAGAATTAAAGGAGAAGAGATTATCCGAAAGTTCCTCAAAAGTGATACCATCACACTCCAAACGGGTGCTGAACTCTTCAATCGTATTGCTATCTGGAAAATACAGGGCACATTCGCCTTGTCCCTCATAGAAGGCTGTTTCTGTAGAATCAGTAAGACGAGAGATTGTTTCTTTCTTGTCGCTGACTTTTAACCTGTCAACAACGAGGTATATCTTTCCATCCACTTCCAGAGTACGCTCAAAGCCCTGCATGCGCTCTGCCTCTAACTGTTCCTCTACAGTACGTCCTTCTGTTACCTTAAGTGGAGAGAGGAGCATATACTTCTCACCTTCAGCATGTGATAACATTGCTGCTACAACATCATCGGTAGTATGTTTCTTCACCTCATTACCAGAAACGGGAGAGTATATCTTTCCTATACGGGCAAATAGCAGACGCAGAAATTCATATATCTCAGTAGAAGTGCCTACAGTAGAACGAGGATTGCGGGCAATAACCTTCTGTTCAATAGCTATCGCTGGTGGCAAACCTTTTATATAATCACATTCTGGTTTGCTCATACGCCCCAAGAATTGACGTGCATAAGCAGAAAGACTTTCTACATAACGTCTTTGTCCTTCGGCATATAAAGTATCAAAAGCAAGGGACGACTTGCCTGAACCACTAACACCTGAGATGACAACAAACTTATTACGTGGAATATCTACAGATAAATTCTTGAGATTATTAACTCTCGCACCTTTTATCTGTATGACATCTTTTTCCATTGAACCTGATTGTGGGGAAATGATTACCCCCCGACATTGTCGAGGGGAATTTTTAGTTGCGGTGCGTACGGGACTCGGACCCGTGACCTCCAGCGTGACAGGCTGGCATTCTAACCAACTGAACTAACGCACCTTCTTTATATGTTGCAATTAGAAGTCGTTTTTCTTAATTGCGGTGCAAAGGTAATATATTTTTCTCAAACTACCAAATAAATCAACACTTTTTAACAATCTAAAGATTCTTTCATGTCGATTTCAGCTCCCTGCGTATCTACAAAGCGGTATTGTAAGAATGCAAGTTCCTGAGATGGTACCACCTTCACTGCCCACTTATATTTCCATATCCACTGTCTTTTTATGCTCCATATACCTTTATCTATATATGCATATACATAAGGATGAACATAGAGTATGAATCGTTTTATTCCGACATCTACAAGTCTTTTAATTTTTCTCTCCAGCGTATCCACGAAAAGGATACTGCTTTTTATCTTTCCTTTTCCGTGGCAAACAGGGCACTCTTCATCAACAACAACATCCATTACTGGACGCACACGCTGGCGCGTAATTTGCATCAGACCGAATTTGCTCAATGGCAAGATATTGTGTTTAGCACGATCCTTTTGCATATTCTTGCACATGCGCTCATACAGCAACTGGCGGTCTTCTGCAAGATGCATATCGACAAAATCCACGACGATAATGCCACCCATATCACGCAGTCGGAGTTGTCTTGCCAATTCATCAGCAGCACCAAGGTTCACATCAAGAGCATTTGCTTCTTGTCCCTCAACACCACGTGAACGATTACCACTATTTACATCAACGACATGCATAGCTTCTGTATGTTCGATGATGAGATAGGCACCACGAGAGTAGTTTACAGTTGTTCCAAAAGAAGATTTTAGCTGTTTTGTAACATCAAAGTTGTCAAAAATTGGTAGCGAACCTGTATATTTCTTCACTACCCCAACCTTGTCAGGAGCGATAAGCGACACATAATCCTTTACTTCTTGGAACACCGCGTCATCATTGACATAGATATTTTCATAAGTAGGATTAAAGAGATCGCGAAGAAGGGAAACGGCACGGGAAGTTTCTTCAAACACTAATGCAGGACGCTTCTGACCTTTTTGGGCAGTTTGAATACGTTTGCAGGTCTCCTCCCAACGAGAAAGAAGAACAGAATATTCGTTAGTAAGTTCTTCTGACCGTAATCCCTCAGCAACAGTACGAATTATGACACCATAATTCTTTTTGTTGATTTTCTGAATAATCTGTTTCAGACGGGTACGCTCAGCACCATTCTTTATTTTTGACGATACATTAACCTTTTCTCCGAAAGGTATTAACACAAGAAAGCGCCCCGCGAAAGATATCTCACCAGAGAGTCGAGGTCCTTTTGTCGAAATAGGTTCCTTGACGACCTGAACAAGCACATCCTCACCCTGCCTAAGTGTTTTGGCTACACTACCCTCTTTTGGTAAGTCCTGAAGACGAGTAGCTTTTGAGAACGGGAAAGGATTTTTGAAATCGCTTGCCAGCTGTTTGAGATATTTATCCAGAGAGGCGTATTGAAGTCCGAGGTCAAGATAATGGAGGAAAGCATCTCGCTCATACCCAACGTCCACAAAGCATGCATTTAGCCCGGGCATTATCTTCTTGACCTTTGCCAGGTAGATATTACCCACACAAAAAGATGCCCCGCGAGGTACGTTTTGGTACTCTACGAGACTCTTATCTTCCAGTAATGCTATGGAGATATCCTTCTCCTTTGCCTCAATAATGACTTCGCTCGTCACGAGTTAGTTCGTTTTATTAAACTACTTATTTGCTCTTATGACGATTCTTTCTCAGTCTTTTTTTACGCTTGTGAGTAGCCATCTTGTGGCCCTTTTTCTTTTTTCCGTTTGGCATAATAATAAATATTTTAAGAGATTAATCTTTTGCTGTTACATCTTCACCCTTCATGCGTTGCTGAAAGCTCTTTGCCGGCTTGAAGCCAGGATAGTTGTGTGCAGGAACTATAACAGAGGTATTCTTTGTTATGTTACGTCCAATCTTCTGTGCACGCTTTTTGACAACAAATGTGCCAAAGCCGCGGAGATAAACATTCTCCTCATCACACATAGCATCCTTTACAACCTTCATAAAAGCTTCCACACATACTGAGACATCTGCCTTCTGTACTCCCGTAAGAGTGGATATTTCGTTGACAATATCTAATTTTGTCATATTTTTTGCTGTGTTTTTTTTAATTTCGGCTGCAAAGGTACAAAAAAAAATGGAAGATAAAGGATATATAGCTGTAAAAGAGAAAGAAAAAAGACAGTTTTAATGTTTCTTAACAGTTTCAAAGCAACCTATATCGTGCGTCTCGTCTGCATATCGTTCATTACCATTACGATCTGTAGTAAGAGTATAGTTCGCATTTGCCTTTGATGTAGGAAGGGTATTTTCCTTTGGAGTAAAGTTATAGAAGAAGTTATAAGTATCAAACAATACAAAGCTGTTTTCAGGTGAAAAGTCTGTATTATTCGCATCCTCAAACATACAATTCTCAAACATATACTGATAATCTGGAGTTGCTGTTGTACGCAGAATACAGGTATTGAAAGTAGCATTCAGTTTTTCCTCTCCTTCTTTATTTTCGCTCCACAACAGCACATCATTGGCATACCCTTTGATAAGGCTGTTATATACTCGAAGAGTGAGCGGATACTTCCAGTCACCACGTTTATTAAGGAATGACATTGCTGCACCTCTTGCAGAATCGAAAGGATAATACTGTGCTATGGTACAATGTGTCATTGTAACATCTCCGCCTAACAATTTTACACAATCGTCAAAGGTATTGCTGATTTGGGTATTCTCCATAACAATCTTGCATGATGTTGCTTCAACTCCTACACCTTTTGTATTATGTATGGTAGTATGTTTCAAGGTGAGCATTGTCTGGTCTTGATTCTTTGCAGAGTCGCATATTATGGCATCTGTTGCCCCGTGGATATCTACGTAATCGAAGGAATTGTCGTGTGAGATATCGTAGAAATGTATTCCTCCCCACTGACCAGGGTTGTTATCATAGGTAAGGTTTGAAACCATTCTATCCAGACGGTCACATCTCAATATTACCTCATTTTTCTCGTTTTCTTCATTCTTCTGTCCCTCTATTTTAAGTGACCCCTTAACATCTATGCCGGCATCTGAATGAAAATACATCGTAGTGCCCTTGGCTATGGTTACAACTGCATTGGTATCTACGGTAAGTTTACCATAAACGACAACAGGTCTTCCTTCGACATTACTTATAACAGAATCTTTCTTGAGGGTTACATCCTTCATAAGGATAGCATCCCACGAATAGGCATTAAGGGTAACATACTGAACAGTACCATTCTCCAACTGAAACATCAGGCGGTCCTCAACAAGTTTTGGTTTTGTATCACCATTATTCCTTGATGTCAATTCTACAAAGACACGAAGTGAGTCGCCCTCTCTCAGTTCCATATCGCTAACCTGAAAGCCAGCGTCACTTCCGAGATAAGAGCCATTGACATTCACCCTGAAACCTGTCTGATTCATCTTTTCAAGATATACTCTCGAAATACGTATGCCATCACCACTGTTATTATACACCATAAGTGTTTTGTGTGGTGTAGGAACTGTTGAGAAACAGGTATCTAATGACAATACGGCATCCTCGAATGTCAAAGTGCCTGATCCGAAAGTGTCTTTATCGTTACAGGAAACGAAAGACAAAGACACACAGAAGAATGCTAATATAGATATGATTATTCTTATACACTTCATATGTTAGAATAACGCAACTCAAGAATGTTTATTGTATTATCAGAACAAGCTACACTATGGCTTATGCGATACCCAGGCAGCCAGATAATCTCTCCATTGGCATCACACACTACACAGAGTTCCTGGCGCTCGTCCATATCGATTTTCTTGTCTGTCAGGAAATCACTGATAAGTTTTGAACATCCTTTCATACCATAGGGCTTGAAGCGGTCTCCTTGCTGAATGTGGCGAATTACCAATGGAGTAACCACCTTGTCAGCATCCAGGGTTGCGAGAAATGGTTCCTTGCTGGGTTTAAAGTCATCGCCTTTTGCATAGGAACGGACTTCTAATTGTCCGCACTCCTTACTATCAGATATTTTGCGATGCTCTGCTTTCCATCTTCCATTGGCAATGGCCTCTATCTGCTTTGAGGTAAATCCCAATGGTTTTAGGATTTTGAAGATATCCAGTTCTGTAGATTGTCCCCCATTCACTACTGTTTCTGCCTCTTGCAGAAAGTGCATTGTTTTTGCAAGATTCTTACGTACAGCAGGGAAAATCTCTTCCATAAGGGGCAGTAATTGCAATCTTATCTTATTGCGGATGGCATCAGTCTCAAGATTTGTGCTGTCAGTAATATAGTCCTGTTTGTGCAGAGCGAGGTAGTCAAGAATCTCCTGACGGGACATATCAAGCAATGGGCGAACGATGTATCCATTGCGGCATTTCATACCTGTCAAACCTGTAATCCCTGTTCCTCGCATCAAATTCATCAGCATCGTCTCAATGTTATCATCCTGATGATGTGCCACAAGGATTTCTTCTGCTTTTAGATTCTGGCGCATCTCCTCAAACCACGCATAGCGCAACTCACGCGCTGCCATCTCAATACTCACCTTATGTTCTTTGGCATAAGCATTAGTATCAAAATGTTTTACGTGTAATGGCACATTATACTTCTTACAAAGATTGCGACAAAAATTCTCATCGCGGTCACTCTCGTCACCACGTAAATGGAAATTGCAATGCAATGCCTCAACCACTTCTCCCTTCTCAAGGGTTTTCAACAGAAGACATACAGAATCGGCACCACCTGATAATGCTACAATTTTCATTCTATATAAAGAACTAATCCTTTGAGGTATTCTCCTTCTGGATGGTATATATTTATTGGATGGTCTGCTGGCTGATGAAGCTGATGAAGAATTCTTATCTTTCTACCACTCTGTGCTGCAGCAGTAAATATGGCATTTCTGAAGTTTTCTTTTGTAACAACCTGAGAACATGAGAAAGTAAAAAGTATTCCTCCCGGGGCTATCTTTTCCATTGCTTTTGCATTAAGGCGGGTATAACCCTTAAGGGCATTATGCAATGCGCCTCTGTGTTTTGCAAATGCTGGAGGGTCAAGAATTATAAGGTCGTATGGGGATTGGGAATCTGGAATATTACCATCCGGTATGTTTGACAGAAATTTAAAAGCATCCTCACAGAAAGCCTTATGTCTGGAATCATTGGGGAAGTTCAGTTCTACATTGCTGTTTGTCAATGCAATAGCTTTCTCTGACGAGTCAACAGAATGTACCACTTCTGCCCCACCCCTCATAGCATAGAAAGAGAATCCGCCTGTATAACAGAACATGTTTAGTACACGCCTGCCAGCAGAATATTTTTCTAACAAAGCACGATTCTCGCGCTGGTCAACAAAGAAACCTGTTTTCTGTCCACGCAGCCAGTCAACATGGAATTTCAAACCATTCTCAATAGCGATATCATCTTTGGTTTCTCCATATAAGAATCCATTAACGACCTCTTCCTTAAATGGTAATGTCATCTCGCTCTTATAATATACATTCTCTATGCTGTCAGACAGAACTGCCATCAAGGCCTTTCCTACTTCCTTGCGACATACATGCATACCTATTGAGTGGGCCTGCATCACAGCAGTCTTACCATATATATCTATTATCAGCCCTGGCAAGCAATCACCTTCTCCATGAACTAAACGATAGGCATCGGTTTGTGCGCCAAAGTTCATATTTTTCCTTACGTCATAAGCCACACGAAGTCTTTGCTGCCAATAGCCATCGTCAATAGGTTCGTCGTCAAAGGTCAATATGCGCACCATGATAGAGCCACGCTGAAAATGTCCACGTGCTATAAAGTCACCATAATGCGTGATAACATCTACAATATCACCCTCCTCAATGCCATCATCCATACGTTCTATGGCACCAGAGAAAACCCATGGGTGAAAACGTTTCAAGGATTCCTCCTTACCCCTTCGCAAGTATACCTTCTTTAATAACGACATCTCTTTTATTTTTCAATAACCTTTAACCCTTAACCTCTAACCCTTAATCATTATCGTTAACGTCATCGTTAACCTTCTCAAGAACATATTCTTGAGTCTCCTTCAATCTCATATACTCCTCATAAAGCATGATACATGCCCATGCATCAGTAGCAGCGTAATTTTGCTGTTTTGCACTAAGCACATCAGCCTCCCAATTGGACAATTGCTCGCGCTTAGATATTCGTTGCCCAAAGATGTTGGCATATAGTTTTGCAAGGCTGGTATCTTCAACACCCAACTCTTGCATGTGATCCTGCAATTCAAAAAAACCTTGGGATTTAAAATTTCCCAGTGCCTTCAGCGAACGCACATCATCATCCCAAGAGAGTCCTATCTTCTTCACCTTTTTTGTCTCAAGGAGCTTTTTGATGGCAGGACAGAGGCCAAATCTGTTCAGGCGGAACAGAAAACAGGTATCTCGAGTGCTAACCTGTAACAATGACACTTTATTCTGATGTCCCTTCGTAAAACTTGGACGTGTCTCCGTGTCAAAGCCCAATATTCCAGCCGTCATAAGATATTTGACAGCTTTATTAGCCTCCGTCTCAGTAAGAATCACCACGATACGCCCTTGAAAGAGTACCCTCGGAAGGTCTTTTATCTTTGTCTTATCGTATTTTGAATATAACTTCTTCAATTAGAATTGCTCTAATATTTGAATACGTTTTGATGTCTCAGGGTGAGTAGCAAACATGCTGTTAAAGAATCCCTGAAGGCCACCACTGAAAGCGTGTGGCTTAATGATAAACAGCTGTGCCACATCTTCACGTTCTACATTCTGCAATCCAGGAGCGCCGCTAATCTTTTTCAGTGCTGACGCCAGAGCCAACGGGTTACCACACAACTCCGCACCACCTGCATCTGCCATATACTCCCTTTTACGGCTTATAGCAAAACGGGTAAGCAATGTAAATAAATATGCTATGGCGCTACATACAAGGCCCACAAGCATTATCACTATTGTTCCAGCACCATTATTGCGTCTGTCCCTGTTACCTCCACTGAACATAATATGATTGAACATCATTCGCATCACCATACTCATTATTGTAGATACTATTCCCACAAAGATGATAGAGGTAATCAGCAGTCGTGTGTCTCTATTACGTATGTGTGTCAGCTCATGGCCTATTACTCCTGCCAGTTCTTCATCATTCAGAATATTCAGCAATCCCGTTGTAACAGTTACTGTATATGTCTTCTTGTTGATGCCAGAAGCAAAGGCGTTCAGCATATCGTCATTTACTACATTTATCTGTGGCATATCCATACCACATGTCATGCAGAGATTCTCGACGATATTATACACTCGTGGATTCTCACGACGTTCCAAAGGACGTGCATTGGTAGCGTGGGCTATCATAGAGGTGTTGGCAAAATAAGCTATGGCAAACCATATTCCCACGCCAATGATGACCCAAGGGAGGGCACTGAGGAAATACATATTCACCTCCTGCCACGATACTTCATTAACCCATTCACCTGCGTTGTTATAGTAACCGCCATTAAGATAATTCACGATTGCTAAAAACACATACACCATGCCCAACAAGATGCACGGAAAGAGCAGGAGCAATAGGAAACTCAACCTATTGTTCCTGTCTATCTGAGTTTGTATTCCAACGTATTTCACGCTTTAATTGTCAATTATCAATTGTCAATTAATTAAAACTTCACCTCTGGTGCCTTCTCTATAGCAGCACGCTGCTCTGGTGCCACCTCGAACATAGGTTCTTTATGGAATCCGAACATATTAGCAATCAGATTGTTAGGGAATGACTGCACAGAATTGTTCAGTTCCTTTGTAGCACTGTTAAAGAAGCGACGTACAGCAGCGAGTTTGTTCTCTATGTCTGCCAACTCACTCTGCAGCTGCAGGAAGTTCTGATTAGCCTTCAGGTCAGGATAATTCTCCACGCTGACCTTCAAACCAGCCAAAGCACTTGTTAACAGGTTATCAGCTGCCACTTTGTCATTTACACTCTGTGCACTCATGCAAGCACTACGAGCTGCTGTAATGCGCTCCAAGAGTTCCTTCTCATGAGCAGCATAGCCCTTTACTGTGTTCACCAACTGGGGAACAAGATCATAACGCTGCTGAAGCTGAACATCAATGTTAGCAAAAGCATTTTCACGATTGTTGCGAAGTCTTACCAAAGAGTTGTATGCTCCTATCAACCATAAGACAATCACTGCAACGACAATAAGAATAATAACTAATGTTGACATAATCTTTTTATTTTAAATTGTTCATTTTTTCATTCTTTCATTTTTTATCATTGTGCAAATATACAACATTTATGCCAATTTTCATACTTACTGTTCTTCTGATTATATTAAATAAAGTGAAAAACGACAAAAAACTTGTCTATTTACAAGAAAAACACTATTTTTGCAACGATAATTTTGTATCTACAAAACTTAACCATTTAAATATTTATATTTTTAAAGATGAAAAAACTAATCCTTTCTTCTTTTCTTTTAGCAGCAGCATTGAATGTTGGCGCTATAAACAAAATGAAGGTAAATGTCTCAAAACCAGGTGCTCCAGTACAAAGCACCATGTATGGTATTTTCTTTGAAGACATCAACTATGCAGCAGATGGCGGTCTTTATGCTGAATTGATTATGAACCGCTCTTTCGAGTATCCTAACGCCTTTGCTGGCTGGGACATCTCAGGTAAGGTTTCCCTGAAGGATGATGGTCCTTTTGACAAGAACCCTCATTACGTTCGTCTGGCACCTTCTGGACACAGTGACAAGCATACTATGATTGAGAACCATGGTTTCTTTGGCATTGGTGTAAAGGGTGGCGAGGAATACCGTTTCTCTGTTTGGGCTCGTGTGCCAAATGGCGGTACTTCCAAGTTGTACATCGACATCGTAAACAATGCCACTATGAGTGACGACCAGAAACTGGGCAGCGGCAGTGTGGAGGTCAGCGGCAGTGAATGGAAGAAATACACAGCCATTATCAAGCCAAAGCGCACCTATGCCAAGGCTCACGTCCGCGTTTGGGGCGACAGCAAGACAACAACTGATGTTGAGCATATATCTCTCTTCCCTGTAAAGACATGGAAGAATCGTGAGAATGGTATGCGTCAGGATTTGGCACAGGCCCTTGCTGACCTGAAGCCGGGAGTATTCCGCTTCCCTGGCGGATGTATCGTAGAGGGTACAGACCTTGCAACTCGCTACCAGTGGAAGAATACTGTAGGACCAGTTGAGAATCGCCCTCTCAACGAAAACCGTTGGCACTACACCTTCACAAGCCGCTATTTCCCTAACTACTTCCAGAGCTACGGATTGGGTTTCTTCGAATTCTTCCAGTTGTGTGAAGACTTCGGATGTGACGCCCTTCCTGTCCTTTCTTGCGGATTAGGATGCCAGTTCCAGAATGCAGTAGATAAAGGCAAGGAAACAGTTGCTCTCGAAGATTTGGATCCATACATTCAGGATGCCCTCGACCTTATAGAGTTCGCTAATGGCGCTCCTGATACCAAGTGGGGAAAGGTACGTGCTGATATGGGACACCCAGCACCATTCAACCTGAAATTCATGGGTATTGGTAACGAGCAGTGGGACTACAAAGACAATCCTGTCTTCACAGAGCGTCTGAAGAAATTCCTTGATGTTTTAAAGAAAAAGCACCCGGAAATCAAGTATATCGGCACCACAGGTCCTGATTCTGAGGGTTGGAAGTTCGACCTTCTTCAGCCAAAGATGAAGGAGTTGAAGGTTGACTTGTATGATGAGCACTTCTATCGTAATGAAGATTGGTTCCTGGATAAGGTCAATCGTCATCGCTATGACAACTATGACCGCAAGGGTCCAAAGATTTTTGCTGGAGAGTATGCGTGTCACGGAAAGGGTAAGAAGTGGAATCACTTCAATGCAGCCCTTATGGAGGCAGCGTTTATGACAGGCTACGAACGCAACTGCGACATCGTCCACATGGCTACCTATGCCCCACTCTTCGCACATGTAGAGGGATGGCAGTGGAGACCAGATGCTATATGGTATGACAACCTCAATTCTTTCAAGACCTGCTCTTATTACGTACAGCAGCTCTATAGCCTCTACAAAGGTACCAACGTACTTCCTATGACAATGGATGGCAAGCCTATTGCAGGAGATGAAGACCAGAACGGCCTCTCTGCATCAGCTGTTGTTGACAAGAAAGAGAAGGCCATATATATAAAGGTGGCAAATGTCAGCGACCAGACACAGCAGATAATGGTTGAGCTGAAGGGTCTCAAGGGAGTTAGTAAGAATGTGAAGGTAATCTCACTGTCAAGTGACGACCCAGTAGCAGAGAATTCCATCAAGAATCCAGAGAAGATAAAGCCACAGGAAGGCTTGGTAACCCTCGATGGCACAACCCTCAATGCTGACATCCCAGCAAAGTCATTCGCAGTGTATGTGATAAAGTAAGAAACAATACTTCGTTCGGCTTGTCCGCTTGCACAAAGGGTTTGTATGCCCGACTGCAAGAATAGCCTGGTAGTTAAATGGCGCAAGATGAAAAAACATCCTGCGCCATTAACTTTTAACTCATTGTCTTACCTTTGCAAATGGAAACGACAGGAGTATCGCGAAAATGTCTCGGCGGACAAAATCCATCGCGTCCGCCGACGCGCAAAATCTTGTCCGCCGAAGAAAAAAAAAGAAAAAGATTATTCGTAGCCCGCAATCACTTTTCTTTACCTTTGCAGTGTCAAATTGAAGAAGCGACGTGGCGACATTAAGGAAAAAAATGTAACTTTTGGAATTATTTTTACGTCCTGTAAGAAGGAATTATTCATTTAAAACAATTTTTTACATATGATTCTCTCAACAACCCCACAGATTGAAGGTCGTACCATCCGTGAATACAAGGGTGTGGTGACTGGCGAAACTATTATCGGTGCAAACTTTGTGAAGGACTTTTTTGCAGGCATTCGCGACATTGTAGGCGGACGTTCTGGCAGTTATGAGAAAGTGCTTCGAGAAGCGAAGGATACTTCTATGGAAGAGATGATACATCGAGCTGAAGAGCTGGGTGCTAATGCTATCGTTGGCATCGATATTGACTATGAGACAATAGGTGCCAATAACTCTATGCTGATGGTTGCTACCAGCGGCACTGCGGTGGTAATTTAAGGCGAGTATTGTGAAACATGTGAAACTTGTATTATTGAGTTAAATAATAGGGCTTGTGTGGGATGTAAACATGCAGGCCTTGTTTTTTTACACTTAATATATATTAAGTATTTTCTCAAAAAAATGTTGTTTTTCATGCTTTTCTTTGCATTGTTCGTAACTTTTTAGTAACTTTGCCGCGCTTTAAAAAGAAAAAGGTTAGAGGTTAGAACTTGAAACTTAATTAACAAGATATATGCTTAGAATTGCAGTACAATCAAAGGGTCGCCTGTATGAAGACACAATGGATCTTCTGAAAGAGACAGGCATAAAAATCAACAGTGCGAGAAGAACTCTGTTGGTACAGTCAAGTAACTTTCCTATCGAGGTGCTCTACATGAGGGATGACGATATTCCCGAGTGCGTTGCCAGCGGCATTGCCGACATCGGCATCGTAGGCGAGAACGAATTCGTAGAGCGTGGCAAGGATGCCAATGTAGTAAAGCGACTGGGATTCTCTAAGTGCCGTCTGTCGCTTGCTATTCCAGAGGCAGAGGAATATAATGGGGTAAGATGGTTTGATGGCAAGAAGATTGCTACCTCCTACCCTAACATCCTGAAGAAATTTGCACAGGAACAGGGCATCAACATCGAGGTGCATGTGATACAGGGTAGTGTGGAGATTGCTCCTGGCATAGGACTCTCTGATGGTATCTTCGATATTGTCTCTTCCGGTTCTACATTGGTAAGCAACAAGCTGCGTGAGGTAGAGACTGTAATGAAGAGTGAGGCGCTGCTCATTGGTAACAAAGAACTGACACCTGAGAAGCAGGCTACTCTCGATGAATTCCTCTTCCGCATACAGAGTGTCCTCGTGGCTGATGACAAGAAGTATGTGCTGATGAATGCTCCAACAGAAAAGGTGAAGGAGATATGCAGCATACTGCCCGGCATCAAGTCGCCAACAGTATTGCCTCTGGCTACTGAGGGATGGACCAGCGTTCATGCTGTAATCGACCAGAAGCACTTCTGGGAGATTGTAGGACAGCTGAAGGAAAAAGGTGCTGAAGGAATCCTTGTGCTGCCGATTGAGAAGATGATTCTTTGATAATTGACAATTGATAATTCAAAACTGAATTTCAGGTGAAGATAAATTACATAAAATATCCGTCGAGGGCTGAGTATGCCAAGATATGTGAGCGTCCGCAGATGGATGTGTCACAACT
>CAMNHS010000020.1 GCA_946539635.1 uncultured Prevotellaceae bacterium | reverse complement strand
TCGTGGGCAGTACCCTCGCTGATAAATCCATGGGCATTATATCCTGCAGCCTTCAAAGCGTCAACACTCTTACGGATGCCGTCAGGATTCTCCTTAGAACCACAGCTTTCGAATATCACACGAACAGCCTTTGGGTCTTTGATGTCCTCCGGAGCGTATGTGCCACCACTGAGAAGTCCCCAATAGCCAAACACCTCAGGACGGCGGGTGGTGATGAGTTTTGTTTCTATGCCACCCATTGAGAGACCAGCCATAGCACGATTCCATTTGTCTGCCTTTGTGAGATAATGGGCATCGATAAATGGAACAAGTTCGTCAACGAGCAATGTCTCAAATTCCTTAGCAGTAAAGCTACCTATAGTACCAAACTTTATATCATTGGTGAGACCGTATGCCATCACAATGATAAATGGCTTTATCTTACCCTCTGCAAGGAGGTTGTCCATTATGAGACCTGCATGTCCCTGACGGCTCCAGCTGGTCTCGTTCTCACCCCATCCGTGTTGCAGATATAGTACAGGGAAACGCTCTTGCTTACCTTTGGCAATTTTACCATATGTTGGAGGGAGATAAACCATAGCAGTCTGCATCTTACCCTGACTTGGAGAGTAATAGAGCACCTCCTGGACCGTACCATGAGGGATATCTGTACGAAGAGCATAGAAGTCTTGGTCAGGGGCAGGAATCTCTATACCGCTTTCCCAACGGCAAGAACCGAAGTAGTTATGTGTGCCTGGGTCATTGACAACACCACCGTCGATGGTGAGATGGTAGTAATGGAAACCAGGATCCATTGGTCCCTCAGTAGTTCCCGTCCAAACACCATCCTTATCCTTGCGGAGAACAGTACCGCCACTGCCACCAAGTCCCAAGCTAACTATAACAGACTTTGCATCAGGAGCAACTACGCGGAAACGGGCATAGCCTTCAGAATTGATCATCGGATACTGCTGACCAGGCTGATTCTTTGGGTTAGAGACAAAATCTTCCTTTGGCTTTACATTATCAAGAGAAGCATTGAAATTCTTCACAAGAAGATATGAACGCTTTGGGTTGAGATTCTCGTCAAACACAAGCGGATGGTTGTTTACGCCAAGCCATGAATCACGATCTGACAGGTTCCAGAATGTAACACAGTCAATAACATCGCTGTGTCTTCTGAAGATGCGGAAGATACGGTTATATTGGTCTTCCTGTATTGTGCTGAGATATGGTGCCAGAGGCTTTGATTCGCCACGTGAGAACTGCAACTGCCCCCCCTGCTCGGTATTGGTACGAATGTCGAGCTCTGTTACATGGATGTGATCTACTATCTCGGAATACTTCTTGATAGCATCTTCTATTTCTTCCTCAGAAGGACCATATATATTATAGTGTCCCTGCATACCGATACCATCGATAGGCACACCCTGTTCTTTCATCTTCTTTACCATATTATATATACGGTCGCGCTTGCCTGGGTCGCACTCGTTGTAGTCATTATAGAACAGCAACGCATTAGGGTCTGCCTCACGTGCAAACTCAAAAGCCTTAGCGATGAATTCGTCACCACAGAGCTGATACAGTTTGCTGTCACGATAAGGATTAGCAGGACGTCCCGGACGACCGAAAGTCCTGTCAGCAATAGCTTCATTTACTACATCCCAGCAATATACGATGTCCTTATAACGATTTACTACTGTATGGATATGTTCGCGCAGGCGTTCGTAAAATACCTCTTTCTTTACCATACGACCTTTCTTGTCGTAGAGCATCCAGTCGGTAAACTGTGAATGCCAGCAGAGGCAGTGGCCACGCAGAGGAATGCCATTCTCACGACAATAGTTGGCAACGCTATCAGCACCTCCCCAATTCCAGACACCTTCCTTTGGATGCACGGAAATAGGTTTCATGGTATTCTCTGCTGTAACGCTATTGAATTCCTTACGTATAAGCTGCTTCTGCTCAGGAGCAGACACGTTCCTACGATTTACAGCAACACCAATCTTGAAGTAGTCCTTATAGGCATCCTTCATACCAATTGCTGCATTAGGGTCAAAAAGACCTCTCTGTCGTCCTCCCCTTGCCTGACGATTGCCCCTTACGCTATTGAGGAAATTAACCATCTTTTGGAGATTCTCTGCTGTGTACATTGCAGGACCTCCATGACTACCTTCAGCAGGGTATGTAGCCTCTGTCTTTACACCAGCAGCCTTCAGCAACTCGTAAAATTTCTTACCCTGACAAACGGGCACCACATTATCCTTCTCACCATGGAAGATGATAATTGGAGGGCAATTCTTGCTAACATAGTTTGTAGCACTCAGGCTGAGATACTTATCAGGCTCCTTGTCGAGTTTTGATTTCAGCAGCACGTCTTCTGGGCTATCCTTACCCATTGTGATGTGATTACCACAGTCCATTGCTGTCAAATCAACGGGACCAGACCAGTCGCAGGCAGCATTGATAAAGCTTGGCATATTTGTATATTGTCCAAGATTTCCCTCAAGGTCAAGGATGACAGAACCTACCTTAGCTTGTTTTTGGCCATTAGTGGTAGCCATAATAGAAGACAGATGGCCACCGCTGGAGAATCCGCTGGTAGCGATAAATGAAGAGTCGAACTTATACTTCTTTGCTTCACCACGAATGAAACGTACTACGGCACGAATATCATGTATCTGGGCAGGCCACTGAGCATCAGCACTGCTGCGATGATTTGGACATACTACAGCATAACCTGCATCAAGCAATGATTTCACGATGGTGCCGAGGTCTGCACCTCCTTTACCATTGTTGTTAAACCAAGCACTGCCGTAGATATGAACAACTACGGGATAACTGTCTTTTTGCTGTTTAGGTAAATAGATGTCGCAAGAGTGATATTTCTGACCATCTCCAACATAATTGACATCCTTCCATTCCTGAGAAGTCTCAAGTTTTGCTTTCTGCTGTACACCTCCAAAACCACCAGCAGGCTGAGCTGACAAGTCCAATAGGCTAAACAGCGCACACACACATAAATAAAAAAAACGTTTCATTGTTAATTATGATTTTTGAATTATAAATTCTGAGTAGAGAAGAAACATTCGACTTTAGAACTGTTACAATCTTAGACGAATTTTCGCTTGCAAAAATACAAACAATATTATAAAAATACTTTTTCTATTGTATCATATACTTTTTATCATATCACGTTGTTACGATATATAATCAATATGAAAAAGTTCGCTATCATTTTCCTCAATGAAACCGCAATAAAAATAGCCCCGACAGAAATTTGCCGGGGCTATTTTTATTATTTTAACCTTTAAATCTTTAACCGCTAACCTTTAACCATTATAATGACGCATCACCTTTCTATAGTATTTCTGGGTTCCGCGAACTGAATAACGAGCACCACCATTCCACATACGGATAGCTTTCTCTACGCTATTTGTTGGATTGTACTTGCTCATAAATACTACGAACATTTCTCTTGACTTCGTCTTACTGAAACGGTCATTGAGTTTGAAACGCTTTGAAGAACCTCTTTGCTTCAAAATAGCATTACATTCAGATACCATACCTGGTGAAATCTGCATAACACCAACATATGGACCACACACAGCACGTGCGTTACCTCCGCTCTCTACTTTTGTGATGGCATCCATTACAGGACCCCAATCAAACTCACCCTCTTCTTCAACACGAGCAATAACGCTGAGTGAAAATACAGCGATAAATGCTAAACAAATTACTTTCTTAAAAAAATTATCTCCAAATATCATGACTTTGATTTTGGTGGAACATAGATACGAGATGACAAATCCAAATGTGCTACAATAAATAATGTAGGTAGGGATGTCGGTGGGGTAATCTCGTACCGCAATCATTTTGATTTGCGGGTGCAAAGGTAAAAAGATTATTCTGTGTGCGCAAACAATTTTACATTTAATGTGGAAATTTTAATGATTTTTTGATATGTATCAACATGATAATAAATTTTATTTATTTTTAACAACTTAATATCACTTATTATGTTTTTCAGACTGAAATATAAAATATTTTTTATATCTTTGCAGCGCATAATTAAGTTTTTGAAATATGGACAACAGATATATGCTACGCGGTGTGAGTGCTGCGAAAGAGGATGTTCACAACGCCATAAAGAATATCGACAAAGGAATCTTCCCACAGGCTTTCTGTAAGATTATCCCAGATATCTTAGGTGGCGATGAGGAATATTGTAACATCATGCATGCTGACGGTGCTGGAACAAAGTCAAGCTTAGCATACATGTATTGGAAAGAAACTGGTGACCTTTCGGTTTGGAAGGGTATTGCTCAGGATGCGTTGATAATGAATACCGATGACCTGCTGTGTGTAGGTGCTGTAGATAATATTCTTGTCTCAAGCACTATAGGCAGAAACAAGATGTTAGTGCCAGGAGAGGTAATCAGCGCTATTATTAACGGTACCGACGAATTGTTAAAGGAGATGCGTGAGATGGGTGTAGGCATCTATGCTACTGGCGGAGAGACAGCAGATGTAGGTGACCTGACAAGAACTATCATTGTCGATTCTACAGTAACATGCAGGATGAAGCGCAGCGATGTAATAGACAATGCCAATATCCGTCCAGGAGACGTGATAGTTGGTTTGGCAAGCTTCGGACAGGCTACATACGAGAATGAATATAATGGTGGTATGGGTAGCAATGGACTTACCTCTGCCCGTCATGATGTATTCGCAAAATATTACGCAGAAAAATACCCTGAGAGTTACGACCATGCTGTACCAAACGAATTGGTTTATTCTGGTTCCTGCAGATTTGAGGACGAAGTTGAATACAGCCCAGTCAATGCAGGAAAACTGGTTCTCTCCCCTACCCGCACTTATGCTCCAGTGATAAAGAAACTGCTCGACATGATGCGCAGTGATATCCACGGAATGGTACATTGTACAGGTGGTGCCCAGACAAAGGTATTACATTTTGTAGGTGACAACTGTAAGGTGATAAAAGATAACATGTTCCCAGTTCCACCTCTCTTCAAGCTCATCCATGACCAAAGCGGAACAGATTGGAAGGAGATGTACAAGGTATTCAACATGGGACATCGTATGGAGATATATGTATCCCCCGAAAATGCAGAGAAGGTGATAGAGGTCAGTAAGTCCTTCAATATCGATGCACAGATAGTGGGAAGAATAGAAGAAGGCAAGAAGTCGCTGACCATCAAATCAGAATTTGGAGAATTTGATTACGTATGAATTTATTAGAGAAATTAGATGGCCTTGAGGCACGCTACGAAGAGGTTACAACACTTATTACCGACCCAAGTGTTATAGCTGACCAGCAGCGTTTCGTAAAGTTGACACGAGAATATAAAGACCTCGGTGATATTATGGCAATCCGCAAGAGATATATTGCTTGTCTGGATGCCATCAAAGAGGCGAAGGACATCATTGCCAACGAAAGCGACCCCGAGATGAAAGAGATGGCTCGTGAGCAGTTGAATGAGAATGAGCCTATGCTTCCATCCCTTGAAGAAGAGATAAAGATGGCCCTCATACCAAAAGACCCAGAGGATGCCAAGAATATAGAAATGGAGATACGTGCAGGAACAGGAGGTGACGAAGCTTGTTTGTTTGCCGGCGACCTATTCAGGATGTATAAGGCTTTCTGTGAGTCAAAGGGTTGGAACCTTTCTGTGACAGATGTTTCAGAAGGTGCTGTAGGAGGCTACAAAGAGATAGACTTTGCCGTCAGTGGTGAAGGCGTCTATGGCATCATGAAGTATGAATCAGGAGTACATCGTGTACAACGTGTTCCTGTAACAGAGAGTAATGGTAGAATGCAGACATCTGCAGCAACAGTTGCTGTATTGCCAGAGGCTGACCCTTTTGAAGTAAATATCAACGAGGGAGAAATAAAATGGGACACCTTCCGTTCTAGCGGTGCCGGTGGTCAGAATGTGAACAAGGTAGAATCAGGTGTTCGTGCCCGTTATATGTGGAAGAACCCTAACACGGGAGAAGTGGAAGAAATTCTGATAGAATGTACAGAAACACGCGACCAACCAAAGAACAAGGAACGTGCCTTAGCTCGTCTGAGGACATACATCTATGACCGTGAGCACCAGAAATATCTGGACGACATAGCATCACGCAGAAAGACCCTCGTCAGCACAGGTGACCGTTCAGCAAAGATACGTACATATAACTTCCCACAAGGACGTGTGACAGACCATCGTATAGGATATACCACTCACGACCTGCAGGGATTCCTCGGAGGTGATATTCAAGCAATGATTGATGCCTTGATAGTTGCAGAGAATGCTGAGAGAATGAAGGAAGCAGAACTTTAATATATATATATATACAGCATTATGGGAGTATTCACAAGTATTAAGAAAAACGATGAAAAGGAGGATGAGCGCACTATGCCAGCCTCTGAATTCATAGAACGCTTAACAAGAATACAGCAAAAGCAAGATCAACAAAAGGATATTCCATATACAGAAATGCCCAAAGACAATTAAGATAACATTATGACAAGACAACAATTGATAGAACAGATTTTCAAGAAGAAGTCTTTCCTATGTGTAGGACTTGACGTAGATTTAGACAAGATACCAGAGTACTTGCAGGACGACGAAGATCCTATATTTTCTTTCAACAGAAAGATAATTGACTATACAGCTCCATACACAGTAGCATATAAACCAAACCTTGCCTTCTATGAGGCATACGGACAGAAGGGTTATGTGGCTTTTGAGAAAACAGTGATGTATATACAGCAGAGATATCCAGAGATGTTTATCATAGCAGATGCCAAACGTGGTGACATCGGCAATACCTCAAAAATGTATGCTAAGACCTTCTTTGATAACTATAGAGTTGATGCCCTCACTGTAGCACCATATATGGGAGAAGATTCTGTGACGCCTTTCCTAAATGGTCACGAGAACAGCTGGGTAATACTCTTGGCGCTGACATCAAACAAGGGTTCTGCTGACTTCCAACAGGATGCTGACGCAAATGGCGAAAGACTTTTTGAGAAGGTTATCCGCAAGTCACAGGCATGGGGAACACCAGAGAATATGATGTATGTAGTCGGAGCTACACGTGGAGAAATGTTTAAAGACGTCAGAAAAGTTGCTCCTGATCATTTTCTCCTTGTTCCTGGTGTTGGAGCACAAGGTGGTTCACTGCAGGAAGTATGCGAATATGGAATGATAAAAGACTGCGGGCTGCTCGTCAATTCTTCTCGTGGAATCATATATGCTGACAATACAGAATTCTTTGCTGATACTGCGGCTCAGAAAGCAAAAGAGCTACAGGAACAGATGGCAGCTGAGTTGGCAAAGATTGAACGTTGAACATTGAATATTGAAAGATAATGGAATTTAGTGCAAAGCAAATAGCAGAACTGATACATGGACGTGTGGAAGGTAATCCAGATGTCTGTATTAATACTTTTGCAAAGATAGAGGAAGGAAAGCCTGGTGCTATCTCATTCCTCTCGAATGCAAAGTATATCAACTATATATACGAAACAAAATCAAGCGTAGTACTTGTTGACGAGGCATTGGTACTAGAAAAGCCCGTAAAGGCTACCCTGATACGTGTAAAGAGTGCTTACGAGGCAGTAGCAAAGTTGCTACAGATGTATGACTCTATGAAACCAAAGCGCAAAGGAATTGATAGCCTCGCCTTTATTGACCCAACAGCAAAGATTGGTGAAGACTGCTATATCGGTCCTTTTGTAGCTATTGGTCCTAATGTAACAATCGGAAACGGCTGTGTATTACATCCTCATGTAACAATAGGTCAGAATGCCTCTGTTGGCAACAACACTGAAATTTACTCAAATGCTGTGATATATCATGACTGCAAAGTGGGAAACAACTGTATCCTGCATGCTGGTAGTGTTGTAGGTGCTGACGGATTTGGGTTTGCACCATCAGAACATGGATATGACAAGATACCACAGATAGGTATCGTGACAATAGAAGATAATGTAGAGATTGGTGCCAACACATGTATAGATCGTTCTACTATGGGTTCTACATATGTTCGTAAAGGCGTAAAACTCGACAACTTAGTACAGATAGCTCACAATACTGACATTGGTGAGAATACCGTAATGTCTTCACAGGTAGGTATTGCTGGAAGTACAAAGGTTGGAAAATGGTGTATGTTTGGTGGACAGGTAGGCATAGCAGGCCATATCACTATTGGTAATAATGTACACTTGGGTGCACAGTCAGGTGTTCCTGGAAGTTTGAAGGATGGTGAAAATCTCATTGGTACCCCTCCTATTCCACTCACAAACTATTTCCGTTCTTCTGCAATCTTTAAACGTCTGCCAGATATGTATCGACAGATGAATGAAATGCAGAAGACCATTAATGAACTACAGGCACAACTTGCAGAACTAAAGAAATAAATACTAACAATGAACAAACAAAACACTCTGAAGGGGTCTTTCTCACTATGTGGTAAGGGACTTCACACTGGTATAAATCTTACAGTGACCTTCAACCCTGCTCCAGAGAACCATGGGTACAAGATACAACGCATTGACCTGGAAGATATGCCTATTATCAATGCTGTAGCAGAAAATGTGGTAGATACCCAACGTGGTACTGTGGTAGCAAAAGGAGACGTTCGCGTATCAACAATAGAGCATGCAATGGCTGCACTTTATGCTATGGGTATAGATAACTGTCTGATACAGGTAAACGGCCCAGAGTTCCCTATCCTTGACGGCTCTGCAATGATTTATGTAAATAAAATCAATGAAGTAGGAATACAGCAGCAGAATGCTCCGAAAGATTATTATATCATAAGGAAGAAGATTGAGGTGAGAGACGAGAATTCCGGTTCTGTTATTACTATCCTTCCTGACGACGAATTCTCCATTACGGCAATGTGCTCATATAAGTCAAAATTTATTGACTCGCAGTTTGCCACCATCGACGATATGTCACAATTCCCAACAGAGGTAGCTTCTGCTCGCACCTTTGTATTTGTAAGGGAAATAATGGCTCTGTTGCAAGCGGGACTTATAAAAGGTGGTGACTTGGATAATGCAATAGTAATATACGAAAACGAGCAACCACAGGAAGTTATCGATAACCTTTGTGACAAACTCGGATATGACCGTATGGATGCAACAAAGCTGGGATATCTGCAACACAAACCTCTTACTTGGGAAAACGAATGTACTCGTCATAAACTTCTTGACATCATTGGTGATATGGCCCTGATTGGCAAGCCTCTCAAGGGGCGCATCATCGCAACACGTCCAGGTCATACTGTAAACAACAAGTTTGCACGCCTGATGCGTCAGGAGATTCATAAGCACGAGATTCAGGCTCCAATATATGACCCTAATCAGGAACCAGTCCTTGATGTGAATCGAATTCGTCAGGTGTTGCCACATCGCTATCCTATGCAGTTAGTCGATAAGATTATCAGTATATCAGGTACAACGATTGTTGGTATAAAGAATGTTACCAGCAACGAACCTTTCTTTACAGGACACTTCCCAGAGGAACCAGTTATGCCAGGAGTACTTATGGTAGAGGCTATGAGCCAATGTGGAGCAATTCTCGTACTCAATACCCTCGAAGATCCAGAACGTTGGACATCATACTTCCTGAAAATTGACAATGTAAAATATAGAAAGAAGGTTGTACCTGGTGATACCCTGATATTCAAGGTAGAACTGCTGGGACCTGTTCGTCACGGGATATCATCAATGCAAGGATGGATATTCGTTGGTGACCAGCTTGTAGCAGAAGCTACATTTACCGGACAGATGGTAAGAAACAAGTAAAGATAGAGGTAAGAGGTGAGAGGTAAGTAAAATTTTAACATAATAAGAAATGAATACAATCAGTCCATTAGCATACGTTCATCCTGATGCAAAGCTGGGAGATAACAATGTTATCGGTCCTTTCTGCTACATAGATGCAGACGTAGTGATTGGTGATAATAATGTCTTGCAGAACAGTGTTACCCTCAATCAGGGTCTCCGCATGGGAAATGGTAACGAAATCATGCCTGGGGCATCATTATCTACCAAGCCACAGGATTTGAAATTCAAGGGTGAGATAACAACATGCCAGATCGGAGATAATAACTCTATCAGAGAGAATGTAACCATTTCACGTGGCACCTTCTCAAAAGGTACAACAATTGTTGGCAGTAACAACCTCTTGATGGAGAATATGCATATAGCTCACGATTGTGTGATAGGTAATGGCTGTATCATCGGCAACTCTACAAAGTTTGCAGGCGAAGTCGTAGTGGATGATAATGCTATCATCTCAGCGGAGGTGTTGGTACACCAGTTCGTACACATCGGTGGATATGTAATGGTACAGGGAGGATGTCGCACATCGCAGGATATCCCACCATATGTCATTGCAGGAAAAGAACCAATACGTTTTGCAGGACTTAATTTGATAGGTCTTCGCAGACGAGGTTTTGACAATGATACTATCCTTACTATTCGTGAGGCTTATAACACCATATATTCAAAAGGTATCATCAAGGAAGGATTGGAAGAAGTGCGCAAGACAATGACGATAACTCCTGAGATACAATATGTCCTTGATTTCATTGAAAAAGCAGGAAGAGGAATCATAAGGTGAACCTAATCGTCATAACTGGTCCTACAGGAGTTGGAAAGACAGATCTGACGCTGGAGATAGCAGAGCACTATGGACTTGACATCATAAATGCTGATTCTCGACAGATATATGCAGAGATTCCCATAGGAACAGCAGCACCAACTGCAGATCAACAGGCAAGAGTGAGGCATCATTTCGTCGGAACACGACACATAGGCGATTACTACTCTGCTTCCCTGTATGAACAGGATGTGATGAAACTGCTGACGGAATCAAAAGCAAAGCAGAATGACACCTGCATAATGAGCGGCGGCTCGATGATGTATATTGATGCTGTATGTAATGGTATAGACGATATCCCCACCATACGTGATGATATTCGCATAATGATGAAGGAACGTCTGGCTACAGAAGGACTTGAGGCTCTTGTGGAAGAGTTGAAAGAAATGGATCCGGAACATTGGCGAATTGTTGACAAACATAATCCACGAAGAGTGGTTCATGCTTTGGAAATATGCCATCAGACAGGAAAGACATATACCTCTTTCAGAAAAAACAGTATTGCTCCAGGCAGCACAAGAACACTATCTGATGGAACAGAACTAAATATAATAAAGATAGGTATCACACGAGAAAGAGAAGAGTTATATGAACGCATCAATGAACGTGTACTACTAATGGTGGGGAAAGGACTTATAGAGGAGGCACGACAAATGTTGCCATACCGAAATGAGAATGCCCTGAATACCGTAGGATACAAAGAGATGTTCAAACACTTCGATGGAGAGATTCCTATAGAAGAAGCAATACGACAGATACAGAGTCACACTCGAGAATATGCTCGAAAACAATTGACATGGTATAAGAAGGACCCAACGGTGACTTGGTTTAACCTCTCAGACAAAACAATAAAAACAAATAACATAATTGAAAACATTAATAACCATATTTAAAAGTCTGTGGAACTTTCTGAAGAAAGTATGGCACAAGACAGTAAAGTTCTGTAAGTGGTATCATACCACCTTTGTCAATCATAACAGATATGTAAAGGCAACAATGTTGTTTTGCACGGCGATTGTAGCCTTCTTCCTGTATCTCGGTGCTGTTGATATGAATTTATTGTGGCTGTTTGGTAAATCACCCGGTTGGTTGGAGATTAGCCAGCATAAGACATCTGTAGCATCAGAGATATATAGCGCTGACGGCGTACTGATAGGAAAGTTCTACAATGAAAATCGTACTCCTGTAGAATATGATGAGGTAGCACCTGATTTCTGGACAGCTCTAATAGATACTGAAGATGAACGTTACTATAGCCATTGGGGCATTGACCCTCTCGGTATCATTGGTGCTGTGAAAGATGCTGTAACAGGAAAAGGGGGACGTGGTGCTTCGACTATCACACAGCAACTTGCCAAAAATATGTTCAGAGTTAGAACCCAGTATAGCACAGGTTTATTGGGACGTCTACCTGGTCTTGCCATTCTGATAATGAAGACAAAGGAATGGATTACGGCAACAAAACTGGAGATATATTTCTCCATAGCAATGGGACGTGAAGATGGAAAGAGAGAGATATTAAGACAATATGCCAATACCGTTGACTTCGGACATAATGCCTATGGCATAAAGACTGCTGCAAAAACATATTTTGATTGCACACCAAAGGAACTGTCCACAGACAAAGCGGCATTACTTGTTGGATTGCTGAAGGGAACAACAGTATTCAACCCTATCTCACATCCTGAGAATGCTTTGCAGAGACGTAATGTTGTAATGAATAATATGGTAGAGCATGGGCACCTCACGACAGCAGAATATGACAAATTGAAGAACCGTCCTTTAGGCCTGAAGTTTGTTGTACTGGACAGCGAGAAGACAGGTATCGCACCATATTTCCGTGGAGCTATAGCAAAATATGTGAAGAGTCTTAGCGAGGAGATAGATGACCTTTCTGATTTGGATTTATACAATGATGGTCTGAAGATTTACACCACCCTTGACACCAGAATGCAGAAATATGCCGAGGAAGCAGCAAAGAAGCAGATGGAGGTGGTGCAGAAGAATTTTAATTCCCACTGGAAGAATATGGAACCTTGGCGCGATGAACATGGAAAGGTAATTCCTAATTTCATAGAAGATATCGCCAAACGACTATATGAGAAGAATCCAAAGGCCCTTGAGGATTCTGCTTTCTATGCACATACCTTAGACTCTATCCGAAAGATGGTCAGCTATATGCACTGTGCCTTTGTTGCTATGGAACCACAGACAGGACATGTGAAAGCATGGGTTGGTGATATTGATTATGACAAATGGAAATATGACAAAGTGACTGCAATGCGTCAGCCAGGGTCTACATTCAAACTGTTTGTCTATACAGAAGCAATGGAACAGGGATTGACTCCTTGTGACAAACGAAGGGACGAATTCTTCTCAATGGAGGTATGGGATAAGGCTCAAAAGAAGAATGTCATCTGGAGTCCTACAAATGCTAATGGTACATTCTCTAATGACTCTATGCCTCTCAAGACTGCTTTTGCTCAAAGTATCAACTCCGTCGCTGTTCGCCTTGGTCAGGAGGTGGGCATCAGCCATATAGCAGAAACAGCACACAATATGGGTATTGTAAGTCCACTTGACGAAACCCCTTCATTGGCTTTAGGTTCAAGTGATGTAAACTTGTTGGAATTGACGAATGCTTACTGTACCATAGCTGCAAATGGTAAGACTCATCCAGATCCAATTCTGATAACTCGTATAGAAGACCGCAAAGGAAACGTGATATACACGGCTCCAACTGAACAACGTCAGAGTATTTCCGAGAGAGCTGCTGCACTGATGCAGACTATGCTGATGGCTGGTCTTACAGAGCATAACGGTACCTCAATGGCCCTGAACAGATATGTCGGCAATTATCGCGACACAGATTTTGGCGGTAAGACAGGTACTTCTAACAACCATTCTGATGCATGGTTTATGGGTGTCTCCCCTAAACTTGTGGTCGGAGCATGGGTAGGTGGAGAATATCGTTGCATACACTTCCGTACCGGTGCCTTGGGACAGGGGTCAAGGACAGCCTTGCCTATCTGTGGACTTTTCCTCGAAAAAGTAATGGCTGATAAACGCTTCAGCAATTATCACGCACGCTTTGTGAAAGACCCGACGTTGCTGGAATCATATATGTATGATTGCAGTTATGTTCATCAGGCCCGTCCTGATACTTTATCTGCGGACACCTTGGATGTTGAAGATGTGCTGAATGAAGAAGAAGTTACATTTGAAAATATATGAAAAAACAATTAATATACTTACTGCTTGCGCTTGTCTCTCTTAATGTCAGCGCACAGATAAAACGTGAATTCCGTGGGGCATGGATACAATGTGTCAACGGACAATTTCTTGGTATGGGAACAGAGAAGATGCAGCGGACTCTTCTTTATCAACTCGATGAACTACAAAAAGATGGTGTCAATGCTATTATCTTTCAGGTTCGTCCAGAGTGTGATGCCCTCTATGCTTCATCTTACGAACCTTGGAGCCGTTTCCTGACTGGTCGTCAGGGTACACCGCCTTCTCCTTATTGGGACCCTTTGTTCTGGATGATTAACGAATGCCACAAACGTGGGATGGAACTGCATGCCTGGATAAATCCTTACAGGGCAAAGACAAAGAATACCGTTGAGTTGGCAAGCAATCACATTGCTGTACGCCGTCCTGACCTCATATTCCCTTATGATGGCTTGTACATTCTGAATCCTGCACGCCGCGAAAACAGCACCTTTATATGTAAAGTGGTAGCTGACATCCTGAGAAGATACGATGTTGACGGATTGCATATCGATGACTATTTCTACCCTTATCCTGCACAGGGAAGTGTAATAGCTGACGAAGCCGACTATCGGGCTAACAACTATGGCATATCAAATATTGGAGACTGGCGCAGAAATAATGTCAATATGTTCATCAAGGAACTTCATGACACTATAGAATCAATAAAGCCTTGGGTGAAGTTTGGTGTTTCTCCTTTCGGAATATACAGAAACAAAAGAAACGACCCCAACGGTTCTATGACAAACGGTCTGCAGAACTATGACGACCTTTATGCTGACGTGATGCTGTGGGTCAACAATGGATGGATAGATTATTGTGTGCCACAGATCTATTGGGAGATTGGCAACAAGGCTGCTGATTACAAGACTCTCATAAACTGGTGGACAGCAAATTGTACTAACCGTCCGCTTTATATTGGTGAGGATATCGAAAGAACAGTTAAGTTTGGCCAGCAGGCTACAAAACGTCAGCTCCACACATCATTACTTGGCCCATCGTCAGCCCTTTCCGGTACTGTGTTATGGTATGCCAAGGCTGCCGTTGACAATGTTGGCGGATATGCTACAAACCTGAGAAACGTTTACTGGCGCTACCCTGCCCTACAGCCGCTGATGCCTTTCAAGAAAGGTGGGAAGCCTGGAAAGGTAAGAAAGGTAAAACCTATCTGGACAAGTGACGGATACGTTCTCTTCTGGGAAGCACCAAAAGCAAAGAATATCATTAATGCAGCATACAAATATGTAGTATATCGTTTCAACAGTAATGAGGCAATCAACATCGAAGACCCTTCTCATATCGTGGCCGTAACACATAATACATGGTATAACCTTCCTTATCAGAACGGCCAGACAAAATATGTATATGTTGTAACGGCCCTTGACAGAATGAGTAATGAGAGTGCAAAAGTAAAGAAGAAAGTGAAACTTTAACTCCCATTTTAACTCCCTTTTTAACTCCCTTGTAAAATCCTTTTAAAATA
>CAMNHS010000019.1 GCA_946539635.1 uncultured Prevotellaceae bacterium | reverse complement strand
AAGGCTCTCCGAAATGGGGAGCCTTCTACTTTATATGTGGGTATTTTTAGTTTGCTGAAACGAATTCTTCGAGGAAGCGCTTGTCATTTTCAGAGAACATACGCAGGTCGCTTACCTGATACTTCAGATTGGTAATACGTTCTACGCCAAGTCCGAAGGCATAACCGCTATACTTCTTTGAGTCGATGCCGCAGAGTTCCAGAACGTTTGGATCAACCATGCCGCAACCAAGAATCTCTACCCAGCCGGTATGCTTACAGAATCCGCATCCTACGCCGCCACAGATATGGCAAGAGATATCCATCTCAGCCGATGGCTCTGTGAATGGGAAGTAAGAAGGACGAAGGCGTATCTTGGTGTCAGGACCAAAGAGTTCACGTGCAAAGGTGAGCATCACCTGCTTCAGGTCTGTGAAGGATACATTTTCATCGATATAGAGTCCCTCAATCTGATGGAAGAAGCAGTGAGCACGTGCTGTGATAGCCTCATTACGATATACTCGGCCCGGGCAGATGACGCGAATAGGGAGGCCTTCTTCTCCCATCTTTGATGCGATATCCATCACACGAGCCTGTACAGAAGAAGTGTGGGAACGCAGAAGGATATTCTTTGTTACATCGCCAGTCTTGCTCTCTTCCACAAAGAAGGTGTCTTGCATATCACGAGCTGGATGGTCAGCAGCAAAGTTCATCTTTGTGAAGATGTGCAGGTCATCCTCAACCTCTGGGCCATCAGCAAGAGTGAATCCCATGCGCTGGAATATCTCTACTATCTCATTCTTTACAATAGAGAGAGGATGGCGGGTACCCAGTTCTACAGGGTATGCAGTACGGGTGAGGTCCAATTCGCAAGCATCACCTTCTTCACCATTTGCAAGCTGGCTGCGAAGACCATTGATGGTATCAAAGGCAAGCTGCTTGAGCTCATTAACCCTTATACCTACTGTCTTCTTATCTTCTGCTGCAACATTCTTGAAGTCAGCCATCAGAGCCTGCAACTCTCCCTTACGTGAGAGATACTTAATACGCAAGGCCTCCAGTTCCTCTGCATTCTTGGCATGCAGGGATTTGATTTCCTGTGTCAGTTTTTCAATCTTTTCTAACATCATATTTTTATATAGTATTTAATGTTTATATTCTTTATAATCAATAAGGCACATCATTGGAGATATTTCCATTGAAAGGGTCATCACCCTGTAATGGGTCGTCATTCAAGGCACCACCATTCATGCGGCTGGAGCGGAAAGACCCTTCTGTTGGGCTGCTCGTAGCATACTCATCATATTCATCAGGATTAGCAAAGCGAGTAAACTCGCCCCTGAAGGACAGTGTGACATCCTTTGTGGCACCCTTACGATGTTTTGCTATACATATCTGCGCCATACCCTTGAGACTGTTGCCCTGTGAGTCCTCCAAGATGTGGTAATACTCCGGACGATGCACAAAGATTACCATATCGGCATCCTGCTCTATGGCACCTGATTCACGCAGGTCTGAGAGCTGTGGCACCTTACCCTGCTCACCAGGACGCTGCTCAACAGCACGTGAAAGCTGTGAGAGGGCAATGATAGGAATATCCAATTCTTTTGCAAGACCCTTTAGAGAACGAGAGATAGTAGAAACCTCTTCCTGACGGCTGTTGAACTTTGCTCCACTGGCATTCATCAGCTGCAGATAGTCAATCATTATGAGTTCCACCTTCTTCTCCTTCACCAGACGGCGTGCCTTGGTGCGAAGTTCGAAGATACTCAATCCTGCTGTATCGTCAACATATAATGGCGCTCCCTGCATCTTTCCGATATTGTTATCAAAACGTTTCCATTCGTCATCTGTCAGCTGACCATTAAGAATCTTTCCGCCAGGAATGGAACATACATTTGATATCAGTCGGTTGACGAGTTGGAGGTTATTCATTTCCAAAGAGAAGAATGCTACAGGAATTTTTTCATCGATAGCAATATTCTTTGCCAGAGACAGAGCAAAAGATGTCTTACCCATGGCAGGACGTCCTGCAATGATAATAAGGTCAGACTTTTGCCACCCTGCAGTGATATGGTCGAGGTCTCTATATCCTGTTGGAACACCTGTTATACCACCAGTATTGGCAGCAGCCTTCTGAATAGCATCACGAGCTTGCTTCAGGACAGGATCTATTTGGGTATAGTCTTGTTTGAGGTTGTTTTGGGAAATAACAAAGAGGTCTGCCTCAGCTCCTTGCATTACATCCTTGATATCCTGTCCTTCATCAAAGGCATTTGTTGCCACACGTGAAGAGAAGGAAATCAATTCTCGTGCCATGTATTTGTCACGCAATATAGAAGCATGGTGCTCTATATGTGCTGATGACATCACATTCTCAGTAAGACCAATGATATAGGCAGGAGCACCAACTTCTTCATAGGTGCCCTCACGCTTCAGTTCATCCATGACGGTAAGGTAGTCAACAGGCAGCTCCTTGATATTTAGCGTCTGGATAGCATTGTATATCTTCTGATGGCGAGGGTCCCAGAATGTTTCAGGAGAAATGAGTTCAGAGACAACCGTAAAGGCATCTCGGTCGATGAGCAAAGCACCAAGCAGCGCCTTCTCTATCTCTACATCCTGTGGGGGAACATGTCCTATAGAGGTATCTATGATTGGTTGCTTTCTAGAGCCTGATTGTCTTGGCATAATATTGTGATGTTGTAGTGTTTAATAATTTGGTGGTGTCTGGCTGCGCATCAAAGATTCCGAATACTGTAGAACCAGAACCGGACATCGCTGCATAAATGGCACCATTCTCATACATTTTCTCTTTCGTTTCTGCCAGCACCTGCAACTTTGGAAAAATACTCTTCTCAAAATCATTGGTGAGATAGGCTTTCCATTCATTTAGGGGTCTCAGTACAGAAACAGCAGGACTCTCTTGTGGCTTTCGTGGCTTGATACCCATATAAGCCTCTTTGGTAGATACTGCTACATCGGGTTTTATAAGTAACAGGTATTTTCCCTTAAGACAGTTGAGAGGTTTCATCGGAGTAATGATATCACCAATTCCTGTGGCAAAAGTAGGGACAGGATTCTCTGGGTCTGTGTCAATAAAGAATGCACAGTCAGCTCCAAGCTTTGCAGCATATTGTCTCATCTGTGCAATGGAAAGTCCGAGATGACATATTTCATTGATAGCTCGTATCGTATATGCACAATCACTGGAACCTCCTCCCAAACCAGCCTGCATAGGGATATTCTTTGTTAAAGAAATATGGAGTGGGGGAAGGGTATGATATTGTGACAATAATCTGTATGCCTTTGTGACAAGATTATCTTCAGAAGGCATGTCTTCTGTGTCACTTAACTCCACAACCAACTCGTCACAAACTGCGATAGGTAAGAATACTGTCTCGAGATTGTGATAGTTGTCTGGACGTTTCTCTGTAACGTTAAGACCAAGATTTATTTTTGCACAAGGATAGAGAGTCATGTAAGAGTTAAGAGTGAAGAGTTAAGAGTGAAAAATTTCTTCAATGTTCAATTCTCAATGTTCAATATTCAATTAAAAACATCATGCCACGCTTTAAATATCTCCACCCCTTTTTGTCCGAATTTCTCAAGGGAGTGGATAGCTTCTTCTACTGTCTTCTCATGAGTGAGACGTGTCTTAGAGAAGAACTTGTCAGCATAACACACTATTTTTTCTTCTGTTGTTGATGGCTCGAATCCTGGAAGACCTGTTCCTGTATGGCGTGCACAAACTCTTTTGTACTTCTCCATATCAGGAATCTTGTCACCAAACACTTGTGATGCCTCTGTCAGCATTTCTGCTCCCATTTGTCCATGCTTCAGATAGTCTTCTGTACCAAAGCAATGGATGGAGGGAGCATTACATCTTATTATTCCGATGTCGTGCAGCATAGCAGCATCATACACAAACTGCTCATCAGCCTTTAGCTCAGGATGCTTTTGGCAGATATTACGAGCTTTGTCTGCTACAGCTTTGCTATGAACCAAGAGGATATTTCTCAGTTCAGGGACTTCTGTCTCAGAATAATAATAATCTATGATTTTATCAACCCAGGATTGCATCTGCCAAAGCCTCCAATGCAGGAATATCGGAATCCTTCATACGTCCACGAAGGGTTACGAGGTCACCCTTGATGGTTACATCCTTCATCTTTGAGAACATCTCAGTCATAACACGACCAGCAGAAGGAGCCCAAGAACCATTTTCTATGATGGCAACCTCACGCTTCTGCCAAGCCTTTATCTCGAGATGATGGATGAAGTCATACATCGGTGGGAATAGTCCTGCATCATAAGATGAAGCAGCAACTACCATCTTTCCATACTTGAAGGCATCCTCAACACCCTCATGAAGGTCTTCACGAGTGATGTCTGAGATAGCAACCTTCTTGCATCCCTTTGTCTTAAGAATCTCTGCCAGTTTCTCTGCAGCCTCCTTGGTGCAACCGTGTATTGAAGCATAGACAATGAATACTCCTTCTGCCTCAACATCATACTTTGACCATATAGAGTACAGTCTCAATGCTTCTGCCAACATATCACCTTTCAGTATAGGACCATGAAGTGGTAATATCTGTTCTATCTCCAATGCAGAAGCCTTCTTCAGCAATGTAGATACTGGAGCACCATATTTTCCGCAGATATTGAAGTAATAGCGACGAGCCTCACAAGCCCAGTCATCAAGGTCTGCATCAATAGTACCAAACTTTCCAAAGCCGTCAGCAGAGAACAATACCTTATCAGTAGCATCATACGATACCATTACCTCTGGCCAGTGAACCATTGGTGCCATGAAGAATTGTAGCTGATGCTTTCCAAGAGAGATAGTATCTCCCTCCTTTACTACCATAGTCTTGTCAGCAACCTTTGTGTTAGGGAAATAGAGAGGCATCATAGCTTGTGCCTTTGCTGAGCATACTATAGTGATATCAGGAAACATCTCAACAACATCGCCTATGCCTGATGCATGGTCTGGCTCCATGTGGTGAACAACAAGATATTTTGGCTGCTTACCATTGAGAGCTTTCTTCAGGTCTTCCTTCCACGCAGCAAGAGTGCGAGAATCGGAAGTATCCATGATAGCTATATCATCGTCCATGATGATATATGAGTTATAGCACATGCCATCAGGAGTCTTATACTGGGATTCAAAGAGTCGGATGTCTTTATCATCCTGACCAATGTATATTATATCGTTAGTTATGTTCATAGTGCTTTACTTTTTAACTTCTGTCATATCACCTTCGATGTACAGACGTACCAACTCTGGCTTACCATTAGAGCGAACAGTAATAGTCTTCTTGAAGTGACCAGGGAATTTTCCTGTGCCAACATACTTAACCTCAATTGTACCCTTTTCGCCTGGTTTCACAGGAGTCTTTGTAAATTTAGGTTCTGTGCAACCGCATGATGCTACAGCCTGATTGATAACAAGAGGTGTGGAACCTGTGTTGGTAAATGTAAAGGTGCATGTCTGCGTTGCATTATTCTCTGGAAAACTTCCAAAGTTATGAGTGTACTTGTCAAATGTAATTGTCTGATCTTGTGCAAAGGTAGCAACTGATGTCAGACAAACGAACATTAAGAAAAAAATCTTTTTCATAGTTGTTTCTATTTTTTTGTTAATATTTAGTCTAATTCAAATAACTCGCTTGGAGATTTGCGTTTCAAGTCTTCAACGATAAAATCCTTCTGTGCTATCAATCCATAAGAACGCAATACCTGCTCAACAGTCTTCAGGGCCAGTATAGGGTGATTGTTCTCTTCTGAGAGGTGGCACATCCATACATGTTTTAGCTTTGCAGTAGCATAATTGGCAATAGCCTCACCGCATTCGTGGTTTGACAAATGGCCTGTAGGAGATTCTATGCGTACCTTCAGATATTGTGGATAAGGACCTGTCTTGAGCATTTGCTTGTCATAATTGGCTTCGATGACGAGATAGTTCGCCTCACCAATGTATTTCTGCATCTCTTCTGTAATATGTCCTACATCAGTCATAAGACAGAAGGTCAGTCCATCTTCTGTTCCATTATCAACCTCTATGCGATAACCGACATTGCCACTGCTGTCATGTGGAACAGTAAAAGGTGTGACATAGAAGTTACCAAGCTTTACTCGGACATCCTTCTCAATGACCTGCTGATGGATTCCTGGAATCTTCTTTGGAACACAGTAGTTACGCAGAATACCAGCATGTACATCGCTGGTGGCATAGACGGGGATATCATATTCTGTGCTGATTACCCCCACAGATTTTATGTGATCGGCATGGTCGTGTGTTATGAGTATTCTCTTGACACTGTCAATGCTGATGCCTTTGTCGTGAAGGAATTTTTTTATATTCCTTATTCCGACACCTGCATCTATTAGCATAGCATCACCATCTTGTTCAAAATAATAACAATTTCCACTGCTCCCACTACCGAGGGATATGAATTTCAACATTTTTTTGTTTATATTTTGCGTGCAAAGGTACAAAAAAGATTAAAGAATGAATAATAAAGAGCAAAGTTTTTATTTATTTTGTGTTTTTTTTATAATTTTGCACGCACATATCTCTATTATGAAGTCTCTAACGATTTATAAAGCGAGTGCTGGAAGCGGAAAAACCTATCGTCTTGCGATGGATTACATAAATCTGCTTCTACATAATCCGTCTTCTTACGAAAGTATTCTTGCTGTAACATTTACCAATAAGGCTACAGCAGAAATGAAACGTCGTGTCTTGATGGAACTGTGGGCTGTGACACAGGATTCTAAACATTCCGTAAAAGAACGTCAGAATGCTAGACAGGCTCTTTCACTACTACTTGAAAACTACCATTTCTTCAGGGTTCAGACAATTGATACCTTTTTTCAGACAGTATTGCGTAACTTGGCACATGAGTTACAACTGAATGCTAATCTTCGTGTTTCTTTGAGCAATGACGAAGTGGTGAGTGAGGCTGTGGATGAATTGATAGATACCCTTGCTGACGATAAAAAACTCAGGCGTGTTGTCATGAATTATGTTATGGACTCCATGCATGAGGGAAAGAAATGGAACATTATTGGAGATATAAAAAGTTTTGGTAGCACCATATTTAAAGAGTATTATAAGGTAAATCGTAATAAACTCGAGGAAATATTTAAGAATCAGGATTTTTTTGATAACTATCAAAAGACATTACGTGCCTTGCGTGATTCTTTCTGTGATAAGTATCAGGAAGAAGCCCAAAAGGTTCTTGACGAAATGACTAAGCGAGGGTTGTCAGAAGATGACTTTACCAGAAAGACAACAGGGCCATTATCATATTTCCTAAAACTCTCTCAGGGTCTCTTCTATGATGAGGATAACCTAATGAACAAAACTGTTCGTGAAGCAAGATATGACCCCACAAAATGGTACAAAAAGAGTGATGCAGATAATGCTAATCTTACCTCCTTTGTATCAGATGTCATTTTGCCTGCAATGGAAGAGATAGAAATGACACGAAAGCAGGATGCAAGGGACTACAACAGTGCTGTTGTAACACTGCGACATCTTAATGAAATGCGTCTGCTGGCTCGTATAGAAGAGAGTGCCCATAACCTTAATGCTGCAGCCCAGCGCTTTATGCTTAGCGATACCCAAACCCTGCTGCATGAGATGATAGGCGATGATGATGCTCCTTTTATATTTGAAAAGATAGGCTCTCGCCTGAAACATGTCATGATCGACGAGTTTCAGGATACCAGCACTGTGCAATGGAAGAACTTCCAGACATTGCTAAAGGAATGTATGAGTATCAGCAATGAAACTGACAATGACTTGTGTAACAATCTCATTGTGGGAGATGTAAAGCAGAGTATCTATCGTTTCCGTTCTGGTGATTGGCGACTTCTCAATGACTTGGAGGCATCATTCCCAGGTGTCAGTGAGGTACACAATCTTTCTATCAATTGGCGCTCTTGGAGTAATATCATCAATTTTAATAATGTCTTCTTACGAAAGGTTGTTGATTTAGAAATAGCTGGCATAAAGGATGAGCAATGGAAATCAGACCTGGAACGTGCCTATGATGATTTGGAACAGACTGTATCACCTCCAAAGCAGAATACCCAAGGTCTGGTACATATAGAATTGCTACCAAAGGACCAGCTTCCAGATACCCCAGCTAAGATATACGATATTATCTGCCAATTAGTAGAGAAAGGTGTCAGCTATAATGATATAGCCATCTTGGTACGCAAAAGACGTGAGGTTTGTGAGATTGCTGACTATCTCGAGGAAAACAATATCCATGTTCTCTCTGCTGAGGCTTTTCGTCTGGATGCCTCACAAAACGTTATGGCAATAGTAAATGCCATGAAGATGCTGTCCCATCCTAATGATGACCTCTCAAAGGCATATCTGCAGTTGGTTTGTCCTGATATGCTGCCATTGATAGAGGAACAACGTCAGGAATTGGTGCAAAAGACTCTTCACGATCTCGCTGAAAGTCTTGTCTCGATGATTGGTTGTACAGAGCCAGCCTTTGTTACAGCATTCTTTGATGTCCTTGAATCTTTCTCTAATGACATCTCTCCGGTCCTCGATGATTTTCTGACAGCATGGGATGAAGATTTATGTGGCAATATGATAGAGACTTCTACAGGTGACGGCATTACTATTATGACGATACACAAAAGTAAGGGTCTCGAATTCAAACATGTCATTGTACCATATTGCAACTGGGACGCTAATCCTCCATTTGCAAATACTTTGTGGGTGGAACCAAAGGAATCTCCTTTCTCACAGTTGCCATTAGTGCCTGTCGATTATAGGAATAAGGATTCTTTAAAAAATACTATTTATGAAGCTGATGGCACAGAGGAGTATATCCAGAGTGTAGTGGATAATTTCAATCTCTTGTATGTTGCCTTGACTCGCCCTCAGCAGTCGCTCTTTGTGCTTGGAGAACGTGACAGCAAGGAGATATCACGTTCATATCTGATGCAGAAGGCTCTGTTGTCTATGCATGAAAATAAGACGACAATAGATGGTAAGGGACTATATTTCAATGGAGTAGAAGATAAAGACAAACCTCTCACTCTCACTTTTGGTAGTCTTGATATTTCTAAAAATGGAGACGGGCAAGAAGAGAAAAAGGCGAATCCTTTTGCCCTTCCTGTGGAAATAGAAGAAATTTTTTCGATGCCTTCTTATACTTCTTCTGTTAATTTCCGTCAAAGTAATGCAGCCCAGCGATTTGCTGCTGACGATAATATGGATGAACAGCTGAGAGCTCGCCTCTCAGGAACAGAACAGCATTGGGTATTCTCTCATATAATGACACTTGATGATGTGCCACCAGAGTATGAAGAGATGTTTAAGGATGAACAGATACGCCAGTGGTTTGACTCTCATTGGAAGGTCTTCAATGAATGTTCTATCATTACTGAATCAGGAGAATATCGCCCTGACAGGGTGATAACAGATGAAAACCAAACTATTGTCATAGACTTTAAATTTGGTAGTCCTCATCAGGGATATGAGAGTCAGGTGCGCAGATATATGCAATTGCTCGCAAAAATGGGATATCCTCAGGTACAGGGATTCCTGTGGTATGTTAATGCTGCCTCCCCATCTGAAAGAATCGTTCCAGTAAGTTTCGCTAAATAATATAAATGAATACATTCCTTGATACCGTAGCTGCCAGCTTGCATGCAGAATTTAAAGGCAATCTCTCTGATGTCACGATTGTCTTTCCTAATAAGCGTGCATCCTTATTCTTTAACAGGGCGCTGGCAACATTCCAAACTCCGGTATGGTCACCACGATATGTCACCATCTCAGAACTTTTCAGAAGCTGCTCTCCTGATATAGAGTTAGCAGATCATATAGACCTGATTATTACTCTTTATAAAGTATATTGTAACATAACTGGTTCAGAAGAGTCTCTTGACCAGTTTTATGGATGGGGAGAGATGATGCTGGCTGATTTTGATGATATCGACAAACACATGGCTGATGCCTCGCAGATATTCTCTCTGCTGGTAAACATTCATGAACTTGACGATGTAGATTATCTCAGCGAACACCAGAAAGCGGAGTTGCAGCGCTTCTTCTCTAATTTCACAGAAAACCACAACACAGAACTGAAGCAACGCTTTCTGAAACTCTGGAAACACTTTGGGGATATATATACCACATTTAGAAAGGTACTCCTTGAGAAAGGTGTTGCATACGAGGGTATGTTGTATCGCAGGGTTATAGAATCGCTTACAAGCCAAGAGATAACTCTCACCTCTCACCTCTCACCTCTCACCTCTGAAAGCCGTTATGTGTTCATCGGATTTAACTATATCACTCCTGTAGAACAAAAGCTCTTCGATTATCTGCGTCTTGAGAATGGAGCATTATTCTTTCAGGATGATGACCCATCGGAGCCTTTGCCTGTCACATATCTCTCTAGTCCTACAAATGATTTACAGGCTCGTTATATAGCCCAGTGGCTTACTCCTGAACGTATCGCTGCAGGTAGGAAAACTGCTATTGTGCTTGCTGACGAAAGTCTCTTGGAGACAGTGCTTCATTGCTTGCCGCCATCTGTGGAACATGTTAACATAACAGTTGGTTATCCTCTTGCAAAGTCTCCTATATCGTCTATGGTGAGGCAGTACTGCAATTTGCTCCAGCATAAATCATTCACTCTCCATAACATAAATGCTATACTGCGCCATCCGTATATGCGACTGGTGTCAGACAAAGCAATGGTACTGCATGACTCTCTTAATGAGCAGTCTATATATTATCCTACCATGGAGGACCTCTCACTGGACGAAAACCTAAAGACCTTTTTCTCTCCTGCGGATGATATTATTTCTCGCCTAAAATGGTTGGTGGAGGTGATAGCTCATTCTGAAGAGATAAATGATGACTTCTTCCATGAGTCGGTGTTCCGCATGTACTGCATCATGGAGAGATTGTATGACATCAATCAGGAGACTCCGCTTTCTTCTTCGCTGTTGTATAACCTCTTGTCACAGATAATAAAGACGACAACAATACCATTTCACGGAGAACCTCTTCAGGGAATACAGATAATGGGTGTTTTGGAAACTCGTAATCTTGACTTTGAACATGTATTGCTATTGTCTTGCAATGAGGGTTTTATGCCAGCACATGTTAATGATACCTCATTTATCCCATATTCTGTCAGAAAGGGATATTCCCTGACAACGATTGATAATAAGGTTGCTATCTACGATTATTATTTCAAACACCTCTTAAAGCGTTGTCCTGATGCAACGCTTGTATATAGTGGTTCTACAACAGATGGAAAGATGAATGAGATGTCACGTTTCATGCTTCAGTATCTTGCAGAGCATGCTGACCTTGTGACCCATCGCATCCTGACTCCTGCATTGCAGGCGGAAGAGGCGTCTTCTGTCCAGCCTTTGGAAAAGAAGCATCTCTCACTACCTATAACCCTCTCACCATCTTCCTTGGGACGTTATCTGCGTTGTCCTATGTCTTTCTATTTCTACAAGGTGCAGGGCATCAGCGATGTGGAGGATAGTGATGAGGAAGAAATGGATGCTCGCACCTTTGGTAATATCTTCCATAAGGCTGCAGAGATTCTCTATAGACCGTTGATAGGACGAAGTATCCCAAAGTCTTTCTTTGAAGACCTCAAGAATGAACGTGGAAACGTATCTTTACAGCGCATAGTGGATGAGGCTTTCCGCATAGAGTTGTTCAACCTGAAAGACTCTAATCGCAAAATGCCAAAACTGGGTGGTCTGCAGGTGATAAACCGCGAGATGGTTTTAAGATTTCTGAAAAACCTTGTTTCCTATGATGCTAAAGCATCGTCATTGACTATTTTGGGACTTGAAATGCCTATAAAAGAGACAATCTTCCCAGATGTTAACATAACAGGTTTCATAGACCGTCTTGATAAGGTTGTCATTGATGGAAAGGAATACATTCGTGTTATCGACTACAAGACTGGACGCCTGTCTGGACGTTCCAACAGATTAAAACTTTCTGGGGTAGAAGATATCTTCTTGCCTGAATCAATAAAGTATCATTCCGATTATTTCTTGCAGGCTCTGCTTTATTGCAACATGCTCTATACTTCTGCTAAGGAGGACAACAAGAGAATGGTACAAAACCTTCCTCTTCAGCCTAATCTGTTCTATGTGCAGCATATGAATGATGAGGCTTATACTTCGAATCTGATGCTCAACAATGAGGCAATACTTGATGCCAGGCAGTATAAGGAACCTTTCATGCATGGTGTGAAAAAACTTATTGACGAGATGCTCGACAAGGGGAATACCTTCCCACGTACAACTGATACTACACACTGTAGAACGTGTAGTTATCGTGAATTGTGTAAGATAAATAATAACAACATGGACTAAGCAAAATGAAAAGAATTATCTCACTCATTCTATTGGTGACAGCATGCTGTGTCTGCTTTGCTGACAAGTTGGATTCTTTGGAGTATTTACTGAAGGAGAAATCAGTAACTCAGGAAAAGATTTATATCCATACCGATAATAACTGCTATTTTGTCGGAGACACCTTGTGGTATAAGGCGTATGTGGTGATGGCAGACAGCCTGAAGCCTACACGTTATTCTAAGGTGTTGTATGTGGAGCTTCTGACTCCTGATGGCTATCTGGTAGAACGTCAGCAGCTATATATCAGAGATGATGGTACGACAACATGCCAATTTGTGTTGAATGACAGTCTGTATTCTGGATATTATGAGGTGAGAGCCTATACCAAGTGGCAACTTAACTTCAACAGGAAGATTCGTCCACATTCTTCCCAGAATAGGTTTGAGTTTTATAGCAGGCAGTTCGAAACAAACTACTTTCGCGAATACGAAGGATTGTATTCCCGTGTGCTCCCGATATATGAAAAACCAAAGCAGCCAGGCGACTATACAGACAAATGTATCATCCCACGTCCGAAACAGAGAATATATGCTGACAAACCTGAGATACAGGTGAAGTTCTATCCTGAAGGTGGGCATATTATTGAGGGCATGGACTGTCGCATTGCCTATGAGGTAAAGGATAATGATGGACAGGAACTTGGTAGCAGCATAGGGAGTCTCGACAACGGATTGTTCATAAAACCTAATCATGGTGGAAGGGGCGTGTTTGAGTACAAGGCACAAAATGCCCCCAAAGAGGCTACATTTGAATATATGGGTAAGAAATATACCTTCCCTTTGCCAACAGCACAGAAATCAGGTGTTGTCATAAGAGGTGACAAACAGATAAAGGGTGGCAGAGAGTTCATCGTAAAGGCTAAGGGCGTAACGGTTGCTGCATATAGTGTGACATGTAGGGGACGACTGATAACATTTGGCAGAAACCCAAGTGAAAAGATAGTACTGGAAAATTGTCCTACTGGTATCAACGATCTTACTCTGTATGACGAACAGGCTCGTCCGTTGGCATCAAGACTTTTCTTCGTTAACAATAATGACAAAGAGACACAGGCAAATGTATCAATGACTTCTGGCGGTAAGACCGTCAACAGTAAGACAGAGCTGCAGCCATATGAGAAGATAGACCTGACAGTTAATGGTCAGGTACCTATGAGTATTGCCGTTTATGACAAAAGTACTCAGGATTTGTCTTATAACGATGGCAATATGCTGACAGATATGCTGCTTACTGGCGAACTGCATGGGTTTGTGGCAAATGTGTCACAATACTTTAAAGAAGGAGCAGAAGAGAAACTTGATCTCTTGATGATGGTACAGGGATGGCGTAGGTACAAGCGCATTGATAAGATATATTTCCTGCCTGAAAGAAATCTTTCCTATGAGGGACAGGTGCTCAATGTGCCGTCAAATGCTAACATAATAGACATTGATGACGTTAATGACCTGAGCCAATATGGTAGTGACCGTTCTAACTATGTTCTGGTATCTCCTATTGGTAACGGTGGCTTGATTTATAATCGTTGGCTTGAGATGCAGGGACGCCTGCTTGGGGGAATAATAAGTACCACCAAGTCAGATGGAGTGGAAACGAGTCTGTCGGATGTAGTAGATGTGACAACTGAAAGTGGTGAAACAGGCACAACCGATCCGGTAGTTGATAATATCCCTGAAACTAATCCTCTGTTAACCTATAGACGGTTTAAGAATAAGGATGTGGTGATAGAGGGCGAAATAGTGAAGGGTACAGAGACTGCTGACATAAAGGCAAAGGTTGACGAAAACGGAAACTTTAAAATTAACCTGCCTTGGTACACAGATCAGGCAATATTCTTCATTACAGCGTACGAAAATAAAGACTCGTTAAAGAGAGGTCTGCATGGCGTGAAAAATAGTAAGCGTATGGATGAGACACAGTATCCTAAGTATTACGTAAAGCGTAATATGGACTTCCCTATGTTCTGTGAGCCTTATTCATGGTATCAGTGTAACCTTCCTGAGGATGAGAATTATTGTTTGGATGATACAGAAGAAGAGGACGATTCTGCATTGGGGCCTGAGAATAACCGCCTTGAAGGTGATCACTATCTCCAGAATGTAACAGTAAGAAAATATCGTCGCTCAAAGCGTAAACTGAATTATGAAAAGCCTGCCATCGTTATTGATGCTTATAAATTATATAATGAGATGACAGATTATGGTCTGTCGTATGGTGTGCTTGATATGACACGCTTTGCAAAGCAGGCATCAACATATCTCTTTGGATATCTTGACCAGGCAACTGATGTAAAGATACGAGGACTCATTAATGACAACAAAACAACATTCTATCGTAACTACGTACAGACAAGCAGCGAACACGACATTCCTATGACGAAGACTGCTATGCTTGATTTGCTTCGCCTGAATAGCATGAGGAATATACGTGCCTATACCGATTATGACAAACGTAATGGCACCCATCTGGAGGTAGATGGAGCACCTGCTGTAACATTATGTATTGAGTCGTTGGATGGAGGAAAACGCTATACCTACAGAGATCGCAGATACATCCTTGATGGTATCACGTACGCTGAAGAGTTCTACAAGCCGGATTATAGCAATGTAAAGCCGGCAGAACCAACAGATTATCGCCGCACTCTGTATTGGAATCCATACGCAACTCCAGATGCTGATGGCGTCTTCCGTGCTACATTCTATAATAATTCCAGCAAAGCCACAAGAGTAGATGTCTCCGCCTGCGGCTTGGACAAAAACGGAAAAATAACTATCAACCATTAACCTTTCACCTTTCACCTTTCAACTCTCAACTGTCATGAATTGCATAATACTTGCTGCAGGCGATTTTCCTACGGCGCCTGAAGCTTTGGCAGCTCTAAAAGAAGCTGACTATATCTGCTGCTGCGATAGTGCAGCAAAAAGTCTCCTTGCATGGGGTAGGGAACCTGATGCTATTGTGGGAGATGGAGACTCCATTGATGATGAGATAAGAGAGAAGTATAAAGACCGCTGGCATCAGGTGGCAGAACAGGAGGATAATGACCTGACAAAGGCCACTCGGTTCTGTATGGCCCAAGGCTTTACGCATATCACATACCTTGGAGCAACAGGAAAGCGTGAAGACCATACCATCGGTAATATCTTCCTTATAGCTCGCTATATGCGCGATTTCCATATCGAGCCAGTGATGATAAGCGACTATGGAGTCTTTACCCCTGCTAAGGGAAGGACAACATTCCCCAGTTTTGCAGGACAGCAGGTGAGCATCTTTCTTCCCTTTGGCAATGATATGCAGATGAAGAGCGAAGGCCTTAAGTGGGAGTCCTATCCCTATG
>CAMNHS010000018.1 GCA_946539635.1 uncultured Prevotellaceae bacterium | reverse complement strand
GCCTTCTCCATATAAATAACGGCTTTTTCTGCATTATGTTGTTTATTGAAATATGAAAGTGCAAGATTTCTCCATACAGTAGGGAATTCAGGATTCTGCTCGCGACTGCTCTCCCAATGCTCTGTTGCTATGTCATATTGGCGTTTGTCGTAGTACAGACATCCCAAGTAATAATGGGCCTTGCTAACATCTTTTGCATCTTTTATGGCAGCCTCTAATGCCAGGATATCATCTATGCGATTAGGGAAACAATAGTTGGAATCAGCCTTTTCTGCTTCTGCCAAATATTTTGCATTGCGATTACCATAATAATAAAGGTAGTAATATGTCATAGGAGTTGCTGCACCTGCTTCTATAGACATCTCCAGAATCTTCTCAACATCATCAGAAAGTCCTGCAGCAGCATAGTCGAGGGCCAGCTCCTGATAGTTGTTTGGCATACCATGCATAAGAACCTTTATCTTGTCAAACTCTCCGAGTTCATAGAGGCAACCATAGTTGAAGAGGTCTGTCTTCAAGGCTTCTTCGCAGATTTGTCTTGTTTCTGCCTTTTTGCCCATCAGTCTTGCAACAGTAGCCTTCAGCGCTAATGCCTTCTGGTTGTGGGCATTGTTGTTGAGGCAGCGACGCAACTCTTCCCAGGCATCATCGAGGCGTTCTTCCATAACACTTATCTTTGCAGCCTCGAAATATCCTGCATCAGCCCATGCTTTGTTCCATGTTACCTTCCAAAACAGGTTATAAGCCTCTTTCCTGAGAAGTGCCTTTTCATTATCGTCAAAAGCAGGAGAAAAACTCTGATACTTCAGGCAAATGGCCAAGTTATACAGTGGTTCACCGTCGTATGGCTGAGGATTGCGTTTCATGGTGAGTTTTACAGCCTTTCTGAGGTAATCCTCTGCTTTGCTAAGGCGACCTTTGCGGATATACCATAGTCCCATAGCATTTAAGCACCGTATGTCATTAGGATCACGGCGTAGAGCCTCTTGATAGTAATCTGTAGCGACATATGTGGCATGACGATATTGCTCTATATGCAAACCAGTAAGGTATAGTTGTTCGTTGGTCTTGATCTGCTCAGGGAGCAGGGCTGCCTCTGCTGCATCAGGAATTGGGCGTATCTCGTCTGGTTCCGGTGACCAAGTAAGAACAGGACGCTCTTTGCCATATTGTTCCTTATATATGGTCAGTTCTAACCAATCTGTATTTGCGTCAAAACTTTCGCAAAGCACTACCTCTGGGCTTATCGTGCGATGCTCATCATAAAGTTTTTTGCCACTTTTATCGGTGAAAACAATGTGGATATCTTGTTTGCTGGTACCTTGTATTTTGAATTGATATTCTCCCTTCTTCGTTTTTTCTATGCCGAAGACAAGGTCTTTGCTGGCATTTTTCACCATTCCTACCTCACGATATGGCATAAAATACTGCACAAACTGCTTCTCTTCGTATGGCATGAGCCAAGTGAAGTCGGGTTGGTTTTCTGTATAAACACCAGCCATCAGTTCGATATAAGGTCTGTAGATACCCCTATTGTCTTTGTCTGTCAGAGAGCGATCCCAGGCGCGTCCGAAGTCGCCATTTCCCCATGTCCATTGCTTCTTACCAGGAGAGAAATGGTTTGATGCCACATGCAGCATACCTGCTTGGGTGTCGTTTTCGTAGCCTCCTTCGAAATTGTATTTCGAGTTTACTGCCATGTATGATGTTGGCACCTTGATATTCTTATAGTTAGAGATGTCAACACCTGAAGAATAATCCATCTTGTAATAGGTCCCAGTAGCGATTGGAAACGATGAAACCGCACGTTTTCCGTGATCGAAGACGGCATTGACGTCCTGTGGGAAGACACTTTGGTATGCATCATTTACCTCAACAGCGGGATTTGCCCACCAAAGGAAAGTCTGTGGCACATCGGTACGATTGTACAGCTGTCCCTTTATCTCAAGATATGCATACCCGGGGCGTAGTGTGAAACCAGCCATACCCTTTTGGTGAAACATCTTTTCGTTTTCGCTTACCCAGACGGTAACAGAACCATCCTCATTCTCTTCTATGGTGCTGTCAACAGGCAGATAGGTGCTGGGACGGTGGTGTTGAGGCCAGTTGAACTCTATACCCCCACTGATCCAAGGACCGAGAAGGCCCACAAGGGCTGGCTTTATTACATTATTATAATATACGAAGTGGCGCTGACGAATCTTGTCGTATGCCATTTGTACTCTGCCACCCAACTCTGGGAGTATCATAACTTTTATATACTCATTCTCCAGCCATACTGCCTGCCATTCGTGGTCAATAGGTTTTTCCTCAATTGACTCAATAACAGGGTATGGATATACCACACCACTGGAACCTTGATACACTCGTTTCTCAAGGAATATAGGATTTTTTTCTGCCTTACCTACCTCATATGTAGGAATAACAACAGTCTCACGCCAAGCTTTTACCATTTTTTATATTAAACATTTAAACTCTTAAACTGATTCTAAACTTTAAACTCTAACCCCTAAACTTTATTCCAGTTCCCTTCCTTTTGTCTCTGGACATCTTTTGAACAGGAATATGAAGGCACACAGGCATATAGCGCTGTAAATCCAGAAACTGCCGCTGGAACCTAATGCTGCATTCATAGATGGGAATGAGAATGTCAAGGTGCAGCAGCCTACCCACAAGGCAAAGGTACATGTCCCCATTGCCAAGCCTCGGATGCGAGCAGGGAATATCTCTGACAGCAGCACCCATGTGATAGGTCCAAGTGTCATTGCGTAACAAGAGATGGCAGCAACAACAAGGACAACCATCATTACTCCTGTTACTTGTATGTAGTAGCAGGTGCCGAGAATGAAGTATATCATACACAGTCCTCCTGCTCCGATGAGCATCAGGGTGCGACGTCCCCAGCGTTCAACTGTACCCATTGCTACAAATGTGAATAGTACATTGGCAATGCCTGTGATGACAATATTGATAAACATTCCATCTACATCAAAGCCTGCGGAGATAAATATTTCCTGAGCATAGTTAAAGATGACATTGGTGCCACACCATTGTTGGAAGACGGCAATGAAAAGTCCTAACAGCAGGATGTTTCGATATTGTGAACTGAATAATGTCTTAAATGAAACAGAGGTCTCCTTCTTTTCCAGTCCTCCATTCTCTTTGTTTCTCAGGAATACAGGACTCTCGGGGATGAAGAAGCTAAGAATAAGGAACATTCCTGCTGGTACTGTCTCTGCCCAGAACATCCAACGCCAGCCCCATTCGCGTCCCCAACCTTCTTCTACACCGGTACCGATGAGCATGTTTACCACCTGTGCTGCGAGAATACCTAATACTATAGTCATTTGATTCAGGCTCACCATACGGCCACGAATTTCTGCAGGACTCACCTCTGCTATGTACATTGGTGATAGAGCACTAGCAACGCCAATGCCGACACCACCGATGAAACGGGCAATATTAAACATGGTGAAGTCATTATACCAGCCAGTTGCGAGGGCGCTGACAGTAAAGAGAACCGCTGATAGCATCAGCAATGGTTTTCGTCCATAACGATCTGCAAGACCCCCTGCTATCATGGCTCCCACAAGACAACCTACCAAAGCTGTTGTCATTGCAACACCCTGCATAATTGGGTCATTGCTAATCTCAAAGAACATCTCATAGAATGGTTTCGCACCTCCTATGACAACCCAGTCATAACCGAACAACAGTCCGCCCATGGCTGATACCATACAGATAAAAAATAAGAAAAATCTATTCATAATATATTTACGGTTTGCGGCTGCAAAGGTATGGATTATTTACAAAACAAGAGATAGACTTTTTTATTAAAGAAAATGGACAATATTATTATTGTTTATTTGGATAAAAGAAAAAATAATAGTAATTTTGCTGCCGAAATAAACATTTTATTATGCAAAAACAGAAAGAAGGTTTTAGCGGAGAGCGTGTCATTGTCTTACCGCAGGTGATGATAGAGAGATCAAAAAATGATCCTCTGCTATCCAGCCTCTATATTACTGATATAGGCTATTATCCAACAGCCTATAACCACTATCGCGAACGCAAGAAACCTATATCAGAATATGTTTTGCTATACTGCGTTAGCGGTGGTGGATTCATTAGATTTGGTGGGAAAGAATACCTTCTAAACCAAAACCAATATGTTATCTTGCCATCGGGAGTGAGCCATACGTATTGGAGTGACAACAAGAATCCCTGGACTATCTATTGGATACATTTTGATGGTAGTCATGCTCCTTATTATGTAGAAGGAGCACAGAAGCCACAGGATGTGAAACCGGGCCTTACATCACGCATATCTGACAGAAATACTATCTTTGAAGAGATTTTCACCACCTTGGAAATGGGCAATGAGATGGAGAATCTCCGTTATGCTTCATCACTACTGCATTATTATCTCGGTTCAATGCGTTTTCTGCAGCAGTTCCGTGCAGTTGGGAAAACGCTTCATCCTGATAGAGAAAAAGACTATATCTCCATTGTTGTTCGCTATATGGAAGAAAATATTGAAACTCGCCTTTCCCTCGATGAGGTTGCCACATATTTGGGTTTTTCTGTCAGCCACCTCTCAGCAATGTTTAAGAAGGCGATGGGCGTCAGCCCCATCAATTACTTTAACCAAATGAAGATAAAGGAAGCGTGCAACCTATTACGTGAAAGCAATATGAAAATCAGTCAGATAAGCCATAAGATAGGCATAAGCGACAGCTATTATTTTTCCAGACTTTTTTCAAAAACAATGGGAATCTCCCCCAAAGAATACAGAAAAGCCACGAATCTCATTCTTTGAATTGACGAAAATCATGTAAAAATCACAAATAGTTGCAGAATTAGCAAAAAATCATACAGAATCTGCAAAATCTCATTTTAGGGCACATTTCTTCTTGTAAGTTTGTGATATAATTTGTAACTTTGCAAACGAAAACAAGATACAGTACAATCTCAATAGGTACTATTTATATAGTTGTTTATTCAGTTCTCACGCAGATGTAGTTGTCTGCGTGAGTTTTTTTTTCATATTTTCTTGCATTATTCATAACTTAATCATACCTTTGCACACAAAAATTAAGTATTGAGCATATGATGAAGAAGATTTTTTTATTGATGTTTGCCATCATGATGGTGACATTGGGTGTTTTTGCACAGAAGAGTGAATCAGAGGAAGGTGGTGATTTAAGCCATAATAGGTTTCTCAGTGACAAGGTTTGTCTCGAATGTGTCTTTAGCTTGCCCCAACCGCCATCTGAGACGAGTGAGATATTTGCTAACGACGTCAAATATTACAAGTGGGGAAAGGAAGAGCGCGAAAAAAAGAATATTCGCGAAGAGGCATTACGCGAAGACGAAACGTCGGTTTTTGCGCTATTCAGCAGTGTCCTGGGCATGAAAGTGAGCAAGAAGAATACTCCAGAAATATACAAACTTGCAAAGACTGCTATCAATGATGCTCTCTTTGCAGCTCATAAAGGACAGGAACACTTTAAGCGCACAAAACCCTATGTGTATTTCCACGAAGAGTCGCTGAAATCTGAAGGTGGTGATGATGTCGAAGATAAAGAGAACAGTTATCCCAGCGGACATTCCACACGTGGCTGGATACTTGCACTTGTTTTGGGTTACATAGCACCAGAACATTCTGAGGCTTTAATGAAGTGTGCAGAGCAGTATGCTACCTATCGGGTGATAATGGGACGCCACTGGAAGAGTGACGTCGATGCAGGAAGAACTCTCGCTATAACAATATTTTCAAAAGAGGTAATAACTCCTGAGTACCAACAACAACTCCTCAAGGCGAAAGCTGAGTATAAGAGTATGAGGTAAGATATTTTACACCTCTTCGCCGAACAGTGTGGCGCTGGTGCTACCTGTGATGCGAACACGGACAATTTCGCCAATATGGTGTTTGCCTTTATCGAAGACTACCATCTTGTTTTGTTCTGTGCGGCCGCAGAGCTGTTCACGAGAGCGCTTGCTGTAGTTTTCTACGAGGATATCAAACTCTTTTCCTACATCAGCTCTATATGAAGCAGCAGACTGTTCGTTCTGAAGTGCTATCATCTCGTTGAGACGACGTATCTTGGTTTCTTCAGGTACATCGTCAGGAAGATGTTTTGAAGCATAGGTGCCTGGGCGCTCGGAGTATTTAAACATAAAGGCGCTGGCATAGCCCACCTCCTTCATAAGCGAAAGACTCATCTGATGGTCTTCTTCTGTTTCGGAGTGATAACCAACAAAAATATCTGTGGTGATTGCGCAATCAGGGATAATGCGTTTTATGGCTGCCACACGGTCTAAGTACCATTCACGAGTATATTTTCTGTTCATCAGCTTTAGGATGCGATCAGAACCGCTCTGTACTGGCAGATGGATATGCTTACAGACATTAGGATATTGGGCTATCACCTCAAGTGTCTCATCGCTCATATCCTTAGGATGTGAGGTGGTAAAGCGTACTCGCATATTGGGAGCGCACTCTGCTACAAGTCTTAACAACTGTGGGAATGTAGTTCCCTCAAAGAGATAGCTGTTTACATTTTGTCCTAGCAGGGTTACCTCCTTGAAATTACGGCTCTGCAGGTCTTTTACTTCTTTCAGGATACTCTCCACATCGCGTGAGCGCTCGCGTCCTCTTGTGTAAGGAACGATGCAGTAATGGCAGAAGTTGTTACAACCTCTCATGATGCTCACAAAACCAGAGATATGCATGCCATGTGCTCGTTGTGGCATGATGTCACGATAGGTTTCTGTCAGAGAAAGGGTAGTATCAATGGCCTTCTGACCTAGTTCACATTGTGCTATCAAATCGGGTAGGGCGAGATAGGTGTCTGGCCCAGCCACGAGGTCTGCATGATAATTATTGATGAGAACCTCTTTTACACGTTCTGCCATACACCCCAACACACCTATTATGCGGTTTTCTTTGCCACATTTCTCATTATGAAGTGTTTCGAGGCGATGGTATATCTTGTTTTCTGCATTTTCACGCACAGAACAGGTGTTTAGAAAGATAGCATCTGCTTCGTTGGCATCTTCGCACAGTTCGTAGCCAGCCATCTGCATGATGCTTGCTACAACTTCAGAGTCTGCAACATTCATTTGGCAGCCGTATGTCTCAATATATAGTTTCTTCATAATTTGCAAAGGTACGAAAAAAAACGAAAACGAAAACGAAAACAAAAAAAAGTTTGTGTGAAAATGAAAAAAAGACCCTGTTTTTGAGTAAAATCAAGAAATTAGGGTAATGTAAAAGAAATAGGGGAAAAAAATTGTGTGCGCACACAGAATGTCATACCTTTGCACTCGGAAATCAGAAAAACCCACGCATTTTAGGGTAAAAAGATTGTCCAGGATAATAGAAAAGAGGTGAATTCCTCGTAATTAAAAAAGAAAGGAGACGCACTATGTTTACAAACACAGCAATGGTTCTCATGCTTACAATGGTTGGTATATCCACCATTTGTGGTTGCACCTCCCTGATGGGAAGAAGGTAAACCCAAGCAGAAACAGACTCCAAACCCACTTTAAATACTGACGTCTGAGGGCTCGTAAGAGTTATCAGACGTTTTTTTTTGCTGTTTTAATACTTTTCTTACAAAAAAGTTTGGAAAAATGTGTTTTATTTACTACCTTTGCACCGTTTTATGCGCATATATGCCCGCGTATAAGCGTGCGAACATAGTTTTATGGATGCCAGGCAAAAGTTCAAAAAGCTTTGAAAACGATACTGAAAATACAAAATAAATAAATAATAAAAACAACAAAAACTAAAATGCAAAACAAAGGAATTGTAATTGTAACCGCCATCCTATTGACGCTTGCAAGTATTTTTTACCTTTCATTCTCTTTTGCTACAAGTTATTACGACTCAAAGGCAGCAGAGATGAAGGATCCTATTGCTGCACAGAATTATAAGGATTCTGTAAAGTATTTGGGAGTGTATTCTTACCAGCAGTGTCTGGAAACTCAGATTGGTCTGGGTCTTGACCTGAAGGGTGGTATGAACGTGATTCTTGAAATCAGTGTGCCTGACGTAGTGGACATCTTGGCAGATCACAAGACAGATGTTGCTTACCAGAAATCTATGGCAGAGGCAAAGAAGGAAGAAGAGTCTTCACAGAGTGATTTCATCTCATTGTTTATCAAAGCTTACCAGAAGAATGCTCCTGGTCATCGTCTGGCAGAAATTTTTGCTACACAGCAGTTGAAAGGTAAGGTTTCTACCCAGAGCACTGACGCTGAGGTTGAGAAAGCTCTGCGTGCAGAGGTACAGAGTGCCATTGACAACTCTTACAATGTAGTACGTAACCGTATCGATAAATTCGGTGTCGTACAGCCAAACATCCAGAAGTTGGAGGGTCAGGAAGGCCGTCTGATGGTTGAGATGCCTGGTGTAAGGGAGCCAGAGCGTGTACGTAAGCTCCTTCAGGGTTCTGCAAACCTGGAGTTCTGGGAGACTTATAATGCTCAGGAAGTTCTTCCTTATTTCTCACAGCTCGATGCACGTCTTGCCGCTATCGCTTCCGGCGAGAAGGTTGAAGAGGTTGCTGACAGCGCAAAGACTGAGACTGCAGAGGTTGCCGAGGCACCTGCCGAAGCTGATACTGCCGTAAAAGAGGCAGCACCTAAATTCCAACTTAAGAAGAACGACGCCGACCAGGCTGCTGCAGCTGACAAGGCTGCCAAGCAGGATGACAAGGCTATAGAAAAGGCAAAGAAAGAGCATCCGCTCTTCGCTTTCTTCCAGCCAGTACAGGGACAGAGCCTTTCTACTGTAGGTTATGCTCATGAGCGTGATACTGCTGAGATAAACAAGGCTATCTATGGTGAAGAGGGTAAAAAGGTTATTCCTTCAGACGTGAAACTGTTGTGGAGTGCTAAGCCTGTTGATGGCACAAAGAATATCTTCGAGCTCCATGCCTTGAAAGTGACATCTACTTCTGGTCGTGCTCCATTGGAGGGTGATGTTATTACTGATGCAAAGGATGAATTCGACAACTTCGGTCGTCCATGTGTATCAATGTCTATGAATAACGAGGGTGCTCGTCTGTGGGCTCAGCTGACAAAGCAGAATGTAGGAAAGGCTATTGCTATCGTTCTGGATGGTGTCGTTTATTCTGCTCCACGTGTAAATGGTGAGATTTCCGGTGGTAACTCTCAGATTTCCGGTAACTTTACTATTGAAGATACAAAAGACCTTGCAAACACTTTGAAGTCAGGTCGTATGCCTGCTCCTGCACGTATCGTACAGGAAGAGGTTGTTGGTCCTACACTCGGTGCACAGTCTATCCAGCAGGGTATCATCTCATTCATCATTGCTTTCGTACTCCTGATGATTTACATGGTTTGCATGTATAACATCATCCCTGGTATGATGGCTAACATAGCTCTTGTGATAAACCTCTTCTTCACGCTGGGCATCTTGACAAGTTTCCAAGCAGCATTGACAATGTCAGGTATTGCAGGTATGGTATTGTCATTAGGTACTGCAGTAGATGCTAACGTGCTGATTTACGAACGTATCAAGGAAGAGATGAAGGGAGGCTTGGGACTGAAGCAGGCTCTGGCTGCCGGCTACAGCAATGCTTTCTCTGCCATCTTCGACTCTAACCTCACATCTATCATTACTGGTGTAATTCTGTATGTATTCGGCACCGGTCCTATCCGTGGCTTCGCTACAACATGGATTATTGGTATCATCTGTTCTTTCTTCACCGCAGTATTCCTCACGCGTCTTGTTTACGAGCGTCAGCTGAATAATGACCGTTGGAAGAACCTGACATTCTGCACACCAATATCTAAGAACCTGCTGCAAAATACTGATGTCAAGTTCATGTCTCTCTATAAGAAGACATTCACTTTTGTTGGTATTGCCATCATAGTATTCATTGCCAGTTTCGTTGTTCGTGGTCTCTCACAGAGCATTGACTTCACTGGTGGTCGTAACTATGTAGTTACCTTCGAGAAAGCTGTACAGCCAGAAGAAGTGCGTGGTGCTATAGCAAAGGCATTTGATGGCTACAACACCAGTGTCATTGCTCTTGGTACAGACAACAAGACAGTTCGTATCTCTACCAACTATAAGATTGAGTCAAACAATCCTAATGTTGATGACGAGGCAGAGACAATCCTCTACAAGGCATTGAAGGCAGAAGGTGTAGTAAATCAGCCAAGTGTAGAGGCTTTCAAGAATCCTGATGTTCGTGAGGGTGGTTCTATCATTTCTTCACAGAAAGTAGGTCCAAGTGTGGCAAAGGATATCACTTATGGAGCTATCATCAGCGTGCTCTTCGCACTTGTAGCAATCTTCATCTACATCCTCATACGTTTCCGTAACGTAGCATTCTCAGTAGGTTCTACATGTGCTCTTGCCGTTGATACTCTCGTAGTACTTGGAATCTACTCTCTCTGCTGGGGTTGGATGCCATTCTCTCTTGAGATTGACCAGACATTCATCGGTGCTATCCTGACAGTGATAGGTTACTCTATCAACGATAAGGTGGTTGTATTTGATCGTATCCGTGAGAATTTGAAGATACATCCAAAGTGGGATATACAAACAAGTTTCAATACTTCTATCAACCAGACATTGGCTCGTACCATCAATACCTCTTTCTCTACATTGTTGGTATTGCTGTGTATATTTTTCCTTGGTGGTGACTCAATCCGCTCATTCTCATTTGCTATGATACTGGGTGTAGTATTCGGAACATTGTCATCAATATTCGTTGCAGCACCTGTTGCATACCTCACTCTCGGAAAGCATATCGAGAATAGATTGAAAAAGGCAGAGAACACTGCAGAGTAATCTCTGACATTATGCAAATAATATATTTACATGGTTTCTCATCTGCGGGCAGTACTGGTACTGCTACGGAGATGAGAAATCATTTTTATCCCCTCGGAGTGAATGTCATTTCTCCTGACATTCCAGTAATGCCCAATGACGCAGTACCTTTTCTGCGTGACTTTATTGCTGAGCATAAGCCTGATTTGATTATAGGAACATCAATGGGAGCAATGTATGCTGAGTTGCAGAAAGGCTATCGTCGCATTCTTGTAAATCCTTCTTTTCAGATGTCACGAACTCTGACATTTAATCATCTTGGAAAGAATGTAGCATTTCAGAATCCACGTCAGGATGGTGCTACACAATTTAAGGTGGATAAGGAGATGATAGCACAGTTCAAGGCTTTGGAAACAGCACCGAAGAAAGGTGGTGAAAATACTCCGCATGTTCTTTATGGCATTACACCAGAGGAAAAAGAACTTGTGTGGGGACTATTTGGTGACAAGGACAGGTTGGTGAACTTCCAAAAGGAATTCCAGAAGTGTTATGGCAAAGAACATTTTAAAGTTATTGATGCAGAACATCGCCTTAATAGCATTGTCCTCAAGAAAGAGATAATACCTTTGATACACCAAATTTTGGGTGTATGACGCGTGCGTACATTATTATATTATTTATAATACTACATTTTTTCTCATGCAACAGGCAAGAGCCGACAAATCAAGGTCGTACCTCTGCCTGTTGGATTTATGCTATGTGTGCGTGTATAGAGCATGAGGCCCGACAGATAGGAGATAGTGTTGTCTTGTCGCGTCAATGGTTGCTGGCACGTGAATTGGAAGAGCAAACTCTGGGAGGAGAGGAGATAGCAATACGTAATGTTGGGCCAGAGGCACTGCGACTGATAAGTCGATATGGGTTAGTTCCGTATTCTTTTGAACGTTCCCATATCAATAATGGTACTGTATTGATAAAAAAAATAAGGTTGTTAAGGGAACAGAATGATGATGCAGAAGTGTTGTATTCACGCCTGAAAGATCTGCTACCACGTTTTACGGTGATAGATTATAATCCTTTTGAGAAAAATGCTAAAGGCTCCTTCTATTACTATTCTATGCGATATTCGCCAATACAGTTTGCAGAAAGCGTGATGTACCGCATACATTATGATTGGTATGCTTATAGTAGCGACAAAAAACGTGGAGAGAAATTTGTGCTTGATGACCCTGATAATAGGAAACAGTATGAATATATCAATATCTCATACAAAGAGATGTATGAAAAAGTTGTGGCATCTGTAAAGGCTGGACATGCCGTATATTGGGAATATGGTGAAAACCATACCTCTGGTCACGCCATGGCAATTGTGGGACTAAAAAAATATAGAAAGGATAGGGGAGAGTGTCTTATATGTCTAAATTCTTATGGCACTGAATGGGGTAATAATGGTAAATGCGTTATCAGTCCCCAATTCTTCCTGTCACATACATGTAATATTGGTGTATGTAGATAGAAAATATTGTAGTGCTAGAGTAATAAAAAGTTTGTTTAATAGAAAAATTCTTACAGTTGAGCACGGAACTTCGTAGGTGAAACACCTAGATGCTTGCGAACATAGGCTCCGAAATGTGAGATGTTTGAAAAACCTAAGCGGAAAGATATCTGCTTTACACTATAGTTGAGGTCTGTAAGATAGTAACGAATGTCATCAAGGGTGTATTGTATAATCCATTCTGATGCTGATTTGTCACTATACTGACGACACAACATAGTAAGATATTTTGGTGAGATATTCAGTTGCTCAGCATAATAGGCTGCTGGACGATGCTTTACATCAATATTGGAAAGAATATTTAGGAATTTGTTGAATATCTGTCGGCTCTGTAGTATACGTGGTTCTTCTCCTATACCATTGCTGGCCTCAAGGACGTCACAAAGTTCCAAAAGCAGAGCTCGTATCAGTGTTTGAACCACTTCACGTGAAGAATTACGATCTGAGATTATCTTTGACCTAATAAGGGCATAATATTGTCTAAAATCTTCCTTGCATGCACGAGACATTGGGATAATGTTGGTTTGGTTGATATAAACAGCTCTGTTCCAAATATTGATTTTGTCACGCAATAGTCCCTGCACAACGTGATTGGAGAGGCATAATAACTTGCATTCGAAATCCTCGCTGAAAAGGCAATGGTCTATTTTAACATTGGGGGGACAAAAAAGTATATCATCCTCTTTGATTTTAGAATCTTTGCCGTTTACAGTCATAACAAGGGTTCCTTTGACACATAGACCGATGAGATTTATCATCGGCTTTATGGGATAAACTTCAGACAGGTCGCGGACATTATCAAAAATGATGATATCCCCATCGCTGTAATCGACCATTAAGTTTTTAAACTCAATGTTTCCATGTTGATTGTTTGGGTTTTCAGTTGCCATATAATTGTGGAGTTGTGTTGCAGTCAATGCAAAATTAACCTATTTTTCTTGAATATTTACAAATTAGACGAAAAAAAATGCGGTGTGAAAGGTAGTGTTTTCCCCTATCCGTTGTTTATACTGCCAAATTGAACACAGACGCACGAAAAATATGGTCTATCTTATCGTATATCAAAGCATTAACATGGTAAAAAGTGTCCTCATGCTATAAATAATCCTCCCCATTCTCATATTGGGGGTCTGTAAAGAGTGATGAATCATCTTGGTGTTCAAACATTTGTTCATGTTGTTTCTCTGTTTCCCTAATCGCACTATAATGTCCGTTTAGGGCTGCAAATGGAGCAAACTGGGCTGCCCTGTTCCACATCGACATAGGAATGTGTTTCTTGGAAACATGGTGGGGGAGGTTGATGATATCTTCGTAATTTTCGTTCATGCTTTGTGTCCTCCTATTTGATTATTGCGCTCCTTTGCCGTCGCACCTTCCTCAAAATTCAATCCTCTTAAGATGGAATTTTTACCAAAACGTTTTTTTATTGATATTTGAGCTTCTTGGAGACGGCGCTCTTTATCCAGTCGTTTCTTTTCTGTTTGCTCTTGTTTTCTTTTTTGTTTGTAGTCGGTAAATAAATCTAACTGTTTAGTGCTATTTTCTTGTGTAGCTTTTTCTTCTGAAATTACATTATTAACAGTGATGTTAAGTCGGCGTATCAGTAGATTTTTATTAACGATCTTATCATATAATTTTGTTACGGCTTCTGTTATCAGTCGGCTTGAAGATGAAGGGTGTAATAGGGTTGCTGTACCATGAGCAGGCTTAGGAACCATTTTTCCGTAATAGTTTGTTTTTATCTCTCCATGATAGTTATCTCGAATTGTTTTATTGGTAAGATTCTCTGCATCATATCCAACGTATATGGTTATCTGGTCAGTAACAAGTCGTAGGGAAACAAGTTTTAGGGCCATATTATCGGCCATCTCCATAATTACTACCCGTGCTTTCTTATTATTATAAGGTGAAGACAATACTTGTCCGTTGCTGAAAGAATTTTTTTCTGGTCTATATGACTTTATAACATCTATGGTGCATGGCTCCCATCCCCAGGCGTGATCTATAAGTAATTCTGCATTTATACCAAAGAGGTTATATAGTAAATCTTCGTTATATTCCGATATAAGAGCTATCTTCCCCATAGTGTCAATACCATATCGGCTCAAAGACTTTGCTATTCCATGTCCCACGCGCCAGAAGTCCGTTATGGGACGATGATTCCACAACTTTTGACGATATGTCATCTCATCCAGTTCGGCGATGCGGACTCCGTCTTTATCAGGTGGGGTCTTCTTTGCCATAATGTCCATCGCCACTTTTGCCAAATATAGATTTGTGCCAATGCCAGCTGTTGCTGTTATGCCTGTCTGTTTGAGTACATCTCGAATCATCTTGATGGCAAGTTCGTGGGCTGTCATCTTGTAGCTATCAAGGTAATTGGTTACATCCATAAATACCTCGTCAATGGAGTATACATGAATGTCCTCAGCAGCAATGTATTTCAGGTAAATGCAATATATCTTCGAACTTACCTCTATATAATGTGCCATCCGAGGTGGAACTGCAATATAATCCACAGCCCAGTCAGAATGTGCCTTCAGTTCAATATCGGAACAGGATTTGCCTGTCAGTCGATGTGATGGAACAGAATCTTTTCGTTGGTTATTGATGCCTTGTAAACGTTGTATAACTTCAAAAAGACGTGCTCTGCCACTAATGCCGTATTGTTTCAGTGACGGAGTAACTGCAAGACATATTGTCTTTTCTGTTCTGCTAACGTCAGCAACTACAAGATTAGTTGTTAGTGGGTCTAGGTTTCTTTCTACGCATTCAACAGATGCATAGAAAGATTTTAAATCGATGGCTATATATGTGCGTTTCTTTTTCTCCACCAATTTGTAAACACCATGTGATATGTTTTATTTTTTTGTCTGCCTATAAATTCCCAAAATTTTTGTTGGCACGTTTTAGCACATCTTCCAATACGCTGTTTACCCATTTTGCATCGTGTGCACCATCATTAACATACATGGAACAAGAAACGCCCTTCTCCTTAAAAGCTTTCATCAGATCCATGTTGGCTTCGAGAGTAAAGTCCTTGTCACCGACGGCTATCTTCCAATCAGTTTTCTTCCATGCAGAAACTTCATCCTTGGTACCGTTATTCACGCGTACTATAGGATTGTTGCTCTCTATCACTTGCTGTCTCCATGCAGCAGAAGGGTCATTTTTCAGAAATGATAGAGGCTGACGTCTCAGGTATCCGCTAATATCATATACCATACAGAAATATTCAGGATGGTGTACACCATATACTGTTGCAGCACCACCTCCCATTGAGAAACCACCGATAGCGCGTCCACCTTTGTCAGTTCTTACACGGTATGTCTTTTCTATGTATGGGATAAGTTCATTGAAAAAATAATCCTCATATTTCCAGTCAGGAGTGCCATTATTGTCTCTTTCTGCATTGAAATACATCATATTCTGTTGATTTCCTTCAGCACAAACAATAACCATTTCATCGATATTCCCATTGCTGATTAGTCGATTTGCAACTTCGGAAAGATGGTGTATTTTTTCCCAGTCGGTATTTGAACCACCTCCACCATGCATCAGGTAAAGGACTGGATAACTTTTCTGATTGTTTGT
>CAMNHS010000017.1 GCA_946539635.1 uncultured Prevotellaceae bacterium | reverse complement strand
ACTGCTGATATCATGCCCACGAGGGTTGCAAAGCCTACCGACTGGAGGGCCGGATGTTTGGCAAGGAGCATGGAGGCAACGGTCGTGATGAGTATGAAGGCAGAGAAGAGGATTGCCGTCTTATGGAATGCCAGCATATGGGCTGTGGTGTGGTTCTTCTCGCCGATGAGTCCTGACATGATGAAGATGGAATAGTCAACACCGATACCGAAGATGAAGGTGGAGATGATGATGTTGATGAGATTGAAACGTATGCCGAAGAGTGCCATCGCTCCCAAGACTATGAGCCACGAGATAAGGATTGGCGCAAAACCCAGCAGGGCGTATCGCCAGTTGAATCGGAAACTGAGCAGCAATACCACGAAGACGAATGCCATGCTGACCCACTGCAGCACGTTGAAGTCGCTGTTGAGGGTTGTCAGACCGTCTTTGGTATAGTAGTTGGTATCGAGCACCATCATGTTCGGCTCGTTGGCAATAGCATCGCAGACGGCAGTGTATGTCTTCAGGTCGCGCGGCATGGTGACATTGGTGAAGATGAGCCAGTCGCCGGCCATTGTCTGCTCCATGAGCGTTGACTGATAACCAACAGGAATGATATCGACATTATAGAGTGGGGTAGGCAGATAGTCACCCTCTACCAACTCAAAGAAAGGAGAATCGGCAGGAACGAAAGGACGCACCTTGTTGATGCGCTCTGGTGTCCAGAATGCCTTCCATGCTTCGATGCGCTCATGCTGTTGAGTGAGGGGCACGAAGATGGAGTTGGTGTGGGTATAGTCCTTAACCAGTCCTAACTTCTGCAGGGAATCGAGCTTCGCCTGCAACAGGCTGAAATTGCGCAGGGCTTCCTCGGCAGTCTTGCCCTGAGAAGCAAAGTATTTCGTAGTGTCGGTAAGTTCACCGGTGGAAGCTGTCTTAGAGTCCAGCAGGTGCTCGGCATATTCCGTATTCGGAGCGAGGTAGCCAAGGTGGCTCATGTCTGCATCGAAGTCGGTACCCTTGATGGCGTATGTTGTAACGAAAACCAAAACGATAACGAAAACGATAGCAAGAAGGGGCTTCTTTCGGTCTATGGGGTAGTTGTTAATCTTATCTACCACGGCGAAGGCACGCTTGTTAATCTTGTTGCCCTCCAGATTCATGAGGTGGGGCAGGTAGATGAGCGAGAATACCGTTGTGCCGACGATAGCCAGTGCTGCGAAAAGACCGAAGTCCTGCAGCAGGTCGGTCTTGATGAAGATAAGACCCATGAAGGAACCTATCGTCGTGATACATCCCAGCAGCACGGGAACTGTCTCGTCGCTTATCACCTTCTCGGCATCACCGGTATATTTATAGTGTATGATGATATGCAGTACGTAAGACATTGCTACACCTAACACTATGGCTCCCATGCCGAGGGCGAGGAGTGAGAACTGTCCGCGAATGAGATACATCACGGAGAGTCCGAAGAATGTGCCGAAGACTACCGGCAGCATCAGGAGAGGAATAGTGTTCCATGTCCGCATGCAGAGAAAGAGCACCAGCAGCACTATCAGCGTTGACCATCCGACAGTAGAGACGAGGTCGTTCTTGATGGTGGAAGAGTTATAGTAACCGCTCGCCGGAGTGCCGTAGTAGGATATTTTGACGTCGGGATGTGTCTTGGCAAAGTTGTCGATGAGGTTGTTGAGATGCTCAAAGAGTGCGGAGCCCTGTCCTGTATTCGTAGAAGAGAACGCTGGAGAGATAAAGGCAACGCATACCGTGGAATCGGGTACGAAGAAGTGGCCGTCGATTGTCGCGAACTTTCCACCGGTAGAGAGCAACGGCTCCATCTGCTTTGCCAGAATATCGCGCATACCGATAGGGTCCATATCAATGAGTGACGAAAGCAACTCGCCCGTCTCCTCATCATTCTCCATTGCCTTCTCCTTGTCGCTGGCATTGATGGCCTGCTGCTCACGGAGATGCTCAGGTGTCAGCAGCTTGTCGAACTGGGCATAGGCGCTGGTGTCGATGTATGCCGGCAGATTCTCTACGAGGAAAGACACACCCTCAAACATCATGTCGTCAGGGATGCTGCGGAAAATATCGATGCCGGTAGTATCGCGAGCCAGAAGCGAGTCGGAAAAGACATCGCAGGTATTGATGAGTCGGCTCACGGCTTTTGACTTCGGCTCCCTGGAATTGCCACTCATCTCAAAGAGCAGATATGTCTTGTCTTTAATCCTGAGGTCAGCAAAAGCCGTCTTTATAGAGCCATCGGCATTGCGTGATGAAGGCATCAGCTTGTTGAGGTCTTCCTCAAGATGTATGCAGGCAGCCCCGTAGCCTGTAACCAAAAACAATAAAACCATCGAGAACCACATTTGGTACTGATGGCCTTTAAAATATTGGTATATGTTGAAAAATATTCGAGTCATTGTACTGTACCTTTTAGGGTCATGTATGTCTGCTTGCTGTCTTTTATCTCAGCGAGAATGGTATTGCTCTCGTCAACGGAGACAGATACCGTTACTTCCGGACATACCGCTGGGGTAGCAATAGCCGTCAGTCGGCATTGCTTTATAGTATTGTAGTGAAGACTCTTTCCTGTCAGCATCATGGCACACTCGAGGATGGTCTGCATATTGCAAACGCCAGGGCATACGGGATTGCCGGGGAAATGGCCGTCATATACACTGCAATCGGGAAGGATGGCAAGGGTGTATGTAGCACTCATGCCGGATGTCTCTTCCTTTGTTACTTTATAGAATTTATCTTTAAGGAACATATATCTTCATTCTTGTGTCGGCAACAGGTTCTCCACTTTCTTTCTTACACTCACCGCTGATGATTGTGACACCATCGACGGTAGGGCCCATGGTAATGGTAGTGATGAGGACATCACCAACGGCAGGGCGCTCGGTAAGATGGAAGTTCTTTACTTCGCCGATATATCCGACAGGAGGTTCTGTAGCACCTTCTTCCTCTACGGCACGATAACCGGCAAAGGCAGATGCTGACTGGGCAATATGCTCGATGATACCTACTTCGGCAATAAGGCCATCTTCCTCCAGAAAGAAATTATCCTCTCTGACAGCAAGGCGGCACTGTGCTTCGTCGCCATTAACACACAACAACTCGTCCACCATCATGATGGGCGAGCGTTGTGGTATTAGTTGCTTAATGTTAAGCATGAGACTCAATGTAGTCGTAAAGGTCACTGAAAGTCTGCACCTTTGGCAGATCTTCTGCTGGAATCTTTACTTTGTACTCGTGCTGGATGAGAGCAACGAGGTCAACGAGAGAAAGGGAATCAAGAGCCAAAGTGTTCTTAATATTGGCATCTGGAGTGATTACACTTTCTTCAACTTCAAACTCCTCTGCAAGAACAGAGTTAATCTTAGATACGATTTCTTCTCTTGTCATCTTGAAAAATGTTTATAGATTTTTTATAATTAATGTTGAATTAGTTCCACCAAAACCGAAAGAATTAGATAAGAACATATCAAAGTGTGTTGATTTTGTCTCAGGGATGATGTTGATGCAGTTTGTTTCTTCATCAGGCTCTTCGAAGTTGATGTTTCCTGCAATGAAGTCATTCTTCATCATGAGCATAGAGTAAATGCATTCTGCTGCACCTGCTGCCCACATTTCGTGACCTGTCTGTGACTTGGTAGATGTTACAGGCACCTTATAGTCACCGAACACCTGTGCTATTGCCATTGCCTCACGTCCGTCACCGGCATGGGTAGATGTAGCGTGGGCATTGATGTAACCAATCTGACGAGGATCGATGCCGCCATTCTTCAGAGCCAGCTCCAGAGAACGTGCAGGACCTGCTACGTTTGGTGTAGAGATATGGTCACCATTGCCTGAGAATCCCCAGCCGACCACTTCTGCCAATATTGGAGCACCACGCTTTACGGCATGTTCGTAGCTCTCGAGAATAACGGTAGCAGCACCACCGCCAGGAACAAGACCGTCACGGTTCTTGTCGAATGGGCGAGAAGCCTTTGTTGGCTCACTCTCACGGGTAGAGAATGCCTGAATGCCATCAAAAGATGCTATAGAATACATATTAGCCTCCTGACCACCACCGCAGATGATACAATCCTGCAGACCATTCTTGATGAGCAGATAGGCATTACCTATTGCTAAAGAGCTGGATGCGCAGGCTGCAGAAGAGGTGAGGTTAATACCACGAAGACGGAACAGACATGCCAGGTTCATGGTAATGGTAGAGTTCATAGACTGGAAGATAGCACCAGAGCCGCAGGCAGAGGTGTCCTTGAACTCACGGAACTTATCGAGGGCATTCATTGTTGCCTCTGCAACAGAGTCGTTACCATAGATAATACCTACCTCATGGCTATCGAGATAATCCTGATCTATCTTTGCTGCCTCTAGGGCATCTTTTGTTGCCATATAAGCATACTGCGCCTCTTCTGGCATGAACTGACGCATATTGCGGGAAATGAATGGCTTGAGGTCTGGCTTTGGAACATTAGCACACAGTGCCGAACGGAAACCAAGGTCTTTACGCTCCTGTGAGAAAATAATACCACTCTTTCCTTCAAAAAGTGACTGACGAACATCGTCGAGGGTTTGGCCTAAACATGACCAAATACCCATTCCTGTAATTACTACTCTATTCATTTGCAAGATTTTTTATCATTGTGTTAGGGGCTAATGGCTTGTCAGTTAAAGACTTCTCCCAGCATCTGCGACGTTTTACTATCTGAGGATTGAGAGGCTTCCACTGTGCCAATTCCTTAACATTATATTCTAATTGCGGATTCGTTTCACACCATTTAATACCTTTCTTATTATAAATTGGTATCAGGTCGTCAAAAAACATTGCGTTGAGTCCCATGCCATGCAACTCTGGCTTCACACCGATAAGAAGAAGCATTGCTTTCTCACTCTTGTTGATGTAGATGTGTTTCATCAGATGTAGCCATCCGAAAGGAAGAAGTTTGCCTTTTGACTTCCTCAAACCATCTGACGGGTCGCGCAGTGTTACTGCTGCACCAACCAATTCGTCCTTCTCGTTAACGATGAATGGTATCAGGTCCATATCGAGCAAAGGAAGATACATATTGATATAGTCATCAACCTGCTTGTAATCGAATACGGAAGTACCATAGAGTGGGGCAAAGGCCTCATTGAAGAGATCGAAGAGCACATGTCCGTATCCTGCTTTTACTTCCTTCTTCGTCTTCTTGATAACACGAAGGTGGAGTTCTTCCTTCAGGTATTCTGATACACGATGGTAACGTGCTGGAATTTCTTTTGGAACATTGATACGCACCTGCAGCCAGTCAACGGCTTTGGTATATCCCAACTTCTCCATGTGCTGGGCATAATAGGGATAGTTCCAGAATTCTGCTGCAGAACCACCTAATTCGTAATCTTCCATAAGCATACCTTCCTTGTCGAAGTCGGTAATGCCCATAGGACCTTCTATCGCTTCCATGCCTTTTTCCTTACCCCATTGCTCGACAGCATTCAGAAGAGCAGAGGAGATATCGAGAGAGTCATAGAACTCTATGTTTGTGAAACGTACGCGGCGTACATTCCATTTTGCATTTGTCTTATGAGAGATAACACCTGTAATACGTCCCACACATTCTCCGTCCCGATAAGCAACGAATGACTGCACATCAGCGTATTTCAAGCTGTCGTTGTGCTTCGGGTTGAAGAAATTACGGGTATCCATATCCAATTCTGGAACATATTCTGCACATCTTTCATAGAGACGGTGTGGAAGGGCAATGTAATCATCCATTGCCTTTTTCGTATCAACAGGTATAATCTTTATTTTAGACATTTACTGTGCTGCTGCTGCGGTATGAAGCATTTCGTATATGTAACTGCAAACTCCAAAGAATGCTACTCCAAGGGTGCAGATGACAAGTGTCAGTTTTGTGTTGAAATCCATAGCAAAGGTAGGAATTGGTTCTCCATCCTCTTCTTTGTTGCGGATATACATAGCTTTTACTATCAGCAGATAGTAGTATAGTGACACTACGGTATTTACGAGTGCTATGAATACGATGAAATATGGCCAGAAGTTAGGTCTTCCATCTACTGCTGCAAGGAATACAAAGAACTTAGAAAACATACCTGCAAATGGAGGGATACCACCAAGTGAGAAGAGTGCCAATGTCATGAGGAAGGCCATCTTTGGATTTGTACGGTATAGTCCATTGTAAGTTGCCATATCTGTTCGTCCGTCATTAGCATTCTCTACAGAAGCAATAATGGTAAATACAGCCATGTTTGCAACAATGTAAATCAAGACATAGTACATCAAGGCTGTCATTGACATGATACTGTTAGCACCTATCACAACAAGCATGATATATCCTGCCTGTGAGATAGAAGAGAAAGCCATGAATCGCTTTAACTCTGTCTGACGTATTGCCATTAGGTTACCGATTGTGATTGTCAATACCACAAGTAGCATCATTTCGAACATCCAATAAGAATGCAGTGGCATGAAAATTTTGTAGAGTAGGGTAGCAAGAGTGAATGCTGCTGCTCCCTTAGAGATTACGCTGAGATAACCTGTTACTGTTGTTGGAGCACCCTGATACGTGTCAGCTGTCCAGAAGTGGAATGGTACGAGTGAAATCTTAAAGCCTAATCCAGCAATAAAGAATACCAAACCCATTACAGACAGATTTGTTGGTTTGAGCAACATTCTGAAATCATCAAAATACAGATGTCCTGTGGCACCATACAGGAAGGAAATGCCATAGAGCATTACTCCTGATGAGAAGGTGGCAGTAAGTATGAACTTTGCTGCTGCCTCTGCTGAGAGGTTACGCCATTTGTCGAGAGCAACCATACATGCCATTGGCACAGATGCCATTTCAAGACCAAGGAAGAACATCAGGAAGTCGCCTGCTGACATCATCATATACATACCAAGTAGAGTTGATGCTGTCAACATGTAGAATTCACCTTCTATCATCTTTGACTCTGTATTGTTGAGCCAATTGCGTGACTGCAGTACAACGATAAAGGTACCAAATGTGAGGATAGCCTTCATCATATTGACAGCTGGGGTTGCATGGTACATAGAACCGAAGAGGTCTATGATATCGTTGCTCCCCATGATGGTAGGAAGAAGACATACTATTGTCTGTGCCAGAAAACAGATGCTGGCAAATGGATTTAACCATTTCCTTTCTGCATCACGAGCAGAGCAGAAGTCTTCTACGAACAATATTACCAAGAAAACAACGAGGGTTGCTTCAGGTATCATATAGAGAAATTGACCGTAATTCATATCTTATAGCGTTCCTATGTTTGTTAGAATTGGAATAACACCAGTCTCAATGACATTGCTTGCCCAAAGTGGGAAAGAACCGAGACCTGCTACACAGAAGATGAGACAGCATACTGCAAATTTCTCATCCCAAGTAGCATCGGTAAGTGTTTCATAATGTGGATTGGTAACATTTCCGAAGAGGATAAATCCGACTGTTCTAAGAATATAGACAGCTGTTACTACAATAGATGTACATGCTATTATTGTGCAGCAACGATGAAATGTATCAGGATTTTCGAATGAGCCAACGAAGATTGTCATTTCTGCGATGAAGCCAGAGAAACCTGGAAGACCAAGGTTTGCAAGACCTGCTATCACATATCCTACAGAGAGGAATGGCATTATTTTCATCAAACCACCCAATTCACGTATATCACGTGTGTGTGTACGTCCATATATCATACCTATGAGTGCGAAGAACAGTGCTGTCATGAGACCATGAGATAGCATCTGCAGGATGGCACCTGTGCATGAAACCTTTGTCATCATGAGGAGTGCGAAGAGTACAAGTCCGCAGTGAGAAACAGAAGAGTATGCGTTGATAAACTTCAAGTCAGTTTGTACACAAGCACTGAATGCACCATAAACAACAGATATTGTAGTAAGGATAAGGAATATCCATGCAAGATCATTTGCTGCATCAGGAAGCAGGAACATGGCGATACGGAAGCAACCATATCCACCAAGCTTCATAAGTACACCTGCGTGAAGCATGGAGACAGATGTTGGTGCACATCCGTGACCGATAGGAGACCATGTGTGGAATGGGAATAATGCTCCGAGTACACCGAAACCAATGAATACGAATGGGAACAATGCTTTCTGAATCTCTGCAGGAATCATTATTGCACCATTTGTGTGGTGGGCAATGTCGAGTAGATTCATAGTCTGGCCACCGCTGAAGAAATAGATACCTGCAAGACCTACGATGATAAGAGCAGAACCACCCATAAGCATCAGGGTCAGTTTCATAGCAGCGTATTCCTTGTTACCAGAACCCCAATAACCAATGAGTAGATACATAGGTATCAAGGCAACCTCATAGAACATGAACATGGTGAAGAGGTCGATGCTGATGAAGAAACCAAATACACCAGTTGATAGCAGTGTGAACCAGAGGAAGAATTCCTTTGTCAGTGGCTGCAACTTCCATGAAGCAAATGTGCCTGTAAATACTATGATGCTTGAAAGCAGAAGCATCACTACGCTTATGCCGTCAACACCTACGGCATAAGAAATATTCAGTGGAGCAAACCATACATGGCTGTAGGTATAAAGCATTTCTGCTGTATTGCCTGCGGCACGCTGGCTTATAAAATCGATGGTGAGCCATACTGAGAGTGCTACAAGGCAAGAGGCTCCTGCTACCATCACACCGCGTACTTCATTGATGTTTCTTGCCAACCAAAGGCCGAGAAGCATCAGTACGGGAATCAGTACAAATATTGATAATATACTCATTTTTTTATATTATAAGCAGATTAGAAGTAATGTTATTGCTATGACACCTGTTATGAACCATACGGCATAACTGCGTACATCACCATCCTGTGTTGTACGGATGCTTTCACCTCCGGCATTGGCTCCCCATGCCGTGAAGTCAATGAAACCATTGATGATATGCTCGTCAATCCACTGTACTGGGACAGAAACGTAACGGAAGAGTATTTTATGAGTCACAAACTGATATACCTCATCCATGTAGAAACGCTTGTATGCCCAACGATGTAGGTTTGGTGCAAGGGAGTACATCTTATCAGCTATCGGCTGCTCCTCACCCTTGAAGATATAGGTGGCAAGGCAGATTGATATGATGGCGATTAATGTAGATGTAATTGCTATCTGTGGGTCGAAGTGTATGGTATAGGCTGTACCACTAGCGGTTACGAATGAGCCAAATGATGCCCAATCCCAATGTAGGAAACCGCCAAGGGTAGTGAAGATACCAACACCTACTGTTACACATGACAGGAATATAAGTGGGAAGGTCATTGTCCAAGGAGCCTCATGTGGTGTGTGATGTGCATGTAGTTCTTTGTTCTCTGTACCCCAGAAGATGCCGTAGTAAAGACGGAACATATAGAATGCAGTCATAGCTGCAACACCAGTCATCCACCATCCACAGATTGGTGAGTATGCGAAACATGCAGAAATAATCTCATCCTTAGAACTGAAGCCGGAGAAGAATGGAATACCTGCAATAGCGAGACATGAAATAAGGAATGTAGCATGTGTGATAGGCATATACTTTCTTAAACCACCCATTGCTGACATCTCGTTTGAGTGTACTGCATGAATGATACATCCTGCACCAAGGAACAGACAAGCCTTGAACATGGCATGAGTGAACAGATGGAACATGGATGCCATATAACCCAGCGAAGAGTGGTTGTTGATATATGCTTCTCCGTCATGTCCTGGCAGACATACACCTAATGCAACCATCATGAATGCTATCTGTGATATTGTTGAGAATGCCAATACTCTCTTGATATCGCTCTGGGCACATGCTATTGCTGCTGCATAGAATGCAGTAAAAGCACCTACCACGACAACGATAGAAAGTTGATTGGGTGCATAGTCAATCCACAATGGGAACATACGTGCTATCTGGAATACACCAGCTACTACCATAGTAGCGGCATGGATAAGTGCAGATACTGGTGTTGGACCTTCCATAGCATCTGGCAGCCATATGTGGAGTGGGAACATTGCTGACTTACCAGCACCACCGATAAACATCAGTACAAGTGCTGTCGGAAGTATCATACCGCCAGCAAGGAATGCTTTGTCAGCATTGCAGTTGGTGAAGGTGTTGGCAGCTGCACCGATGATTTCTGTACCCGTGAATGAGAAGTTGAAGCTCTGGGTATAGAAACCGAATATCAATATACCGATAAGGAAGAACATATCGGCAAAACGAGTTACGATAAATGCCTTCTTTGATGCGTGAACGGCTGCTGCGAGAGAGTAATAGAAACCGATGAGCAGATATGAGCTGACACCCACCAACTCCCAGAACATATACATCTGGAAAATGTTTGTTGCCAGTACCAATCCCAACATTGAGAAGGTGAATAGCGAAAGGAATGCATAGTAGCGCTGAAATCCTTTTTCGCCATGCATATAGCCGAAAGAATATATATGTACCATCAGCGATACAGTAGAGATGACGATAAGCATCATTACTGATATCGGGTCAAGTAATATACCAAGATCGAAGTGTAAATTACCTAATGGCAACCATGTAGTATTATAAGGTACTACAGTAGCATAGGTACCGTCAGCAAGACGGTCCATGCCAAAATACTGGAATGCAGTAATGTAGCAGAGTATTGTCACAACACCGAGGGAACAGGTTCCCATTAAACCTGCTGCCTTGTGCGACCAACCATTTTTACCTCTGAAGTAATCTATCAAACCGATTACCAAGAATGAGAGCAGAGGCAGAAGAAGTATACCGATTGTATATTCGAAAGTCATAGTTCTTTTTCTTTTTATTGGTTTGATAATTAGAGTTTCATATTCTGTATGCTTGTAACCGAATCACTCTTGAAGTGACGGTAAGCATTAATGATTATTGCTATTGCGACAGCTGATTCTGCAGCACTTACACCAATGGAAAAAAGTGTGAAGAACATTCCTTCCAATGCTTCTGGATAGAGAAGGCGGTTAAATGCAGCGAAATTGATGTCAACAGCATTGAGTACTAATTCTATGCTAACAAGCATGGCTATCATGTTACGACGGGTTACGAAACCAAATACGCCGATGAAGAAGAGAAGTGCACTGAGCACGAAGAAACATTGTACTGGTACCATTTATTTGTCCTCCTTCTGATTACGTGAAACGACTAGTCCTCCTATGATACATGCCAGTAGGAAGAGTGAAATAAATTCGAATGGCAGTACATACTGATATTTCTCAGAACCCATCAGTGTCTCACCGATTCTTTCCATTGGTATCTCTACGTCAGGCACAGAGCAGAATTTGTCAAAGAAAGCAGTACGCAATTGTGCTATGATAACTGTTAAGCAGCCTGTGAGGGCTACAAGTCCAGCTATTGTCATACGCTTCCAATCAATCTTTTCCTTTATACCCTGAAGGCGACGCTTAGAAATCAACTGTATGGCAAAGATATATATCATCGTTATACCGCCTGCATAGATACTCAACTGCGCAGTACCAATGAAGGTATAGTCAAGCAGGAAGTATAAACCTGCTATAGCAAAGAGTACAAAAAGCAGAGCTGTAATTGAACGCATAATGCTCTTTGTCATTACGGAGAATATGGCTGCGCAGAGTATTACTGCTGCCAATATTGCGAATACTATTATATTTGCCATTCTTATGCCTCCTTATTGTTTACCTCTTCGTCAGCCTTAGGCTTAGCCTCTGGAAGTACTGGCGGAATATTGAGGTGTAATGCTAAAGCATCACGGTTAAATACTGCATTCTCAAAGTCCTTACGGAATTCGATAGCACCGAAGTTACAAGCATTTACGCAAAGTTGGCAGAACATGCAGTCACCAAGATTGTAAAGGTAGTCAACCAATACTTTCTTTTTCTTGCCATCTTCTGTTTCTACCATTTGTGATGTAATCTTGATAGATCCGTTAGGACATGTCTTTTCGCACAGCGTACAAGCAGTACATTTGTTCTTGCCATTCTCATCGTGTGGCATTACCAAAGTGCCGCGATGGCGTTCTGCCACGTGCTGTGTCTTGCGGTTTTCGGGATACTGCTCAGTTATCTTCGGAGTAACATACTCGCCCATGGTAATGTCCATACCTGTGAGCAGAGTCTTTACTCCTGCCAGAGCAGTAGCGAAGTATGATTTATTGTTAGCCATTGTGTATTATTTGTCTTTCTTTATTGCAATGTCAACGCCAACCAACTTCTGGTCTCTTGCGAAAGCAGAGCGGAATTTCATAGCGCGTGAACAGATTATTATTGCCAAAACTACTATTGCTGCCAGCACAATGTAGCTGATATACTGTATTCCTGTGATGTTGAATGCAACACATACAGTCATCAGTACTAAATTGCAGAGTGCTAATGGCATAAGGTATTTCCATTCCAATGTAAGTATCTGGTCGATACGCAGACGTGGGAATGTCCACTTTACCCACATCAGCAGCCAAACTATTGCGAAGGCTTTACCCAGGAACCATACGATACCTGGGATATAGTCCATAACAGCATCAAATTCTGCTATGCCGATGTGTATAGGACACCATCCACCGAGGAATACCAAACTTGTCATTCCTGATACGATGAAGAGGTTCAGGAACTCTGCAAGATAATAAAATCCGAATCCCATACCAGAATATTCTGTGTGGTAACCGGCAGTAAGCTCTGACTCAGCTTCAGCAAGGTCGAACGGACCACGGTTAGCTTCTGCATTACCGGCAACGAGGAAGATTAGGAAAGCAATTATTGCAGGAACATGTCCTTGGAATATCAGCCATCCGAAGGGACCTGTCTGTGCCTCAACAATACCGCTCACCTGCATTGTTCCTGTCAGGATGCATGCTGTGATGAGACAAAGTCCTAAAGACATCTCGTATGAAATCATCTGAACAGCACCACGCATGGCAGATACCACGCCGTATTTGTTGTTTGATGACCATCCGGCAAGGAATATGCCTACAACGCCGATAGCACTCAGTGCTGTATATAGGAATATACCTACATTAAAATCTAATACTATTGCACCCTTGTTCCAAGGCAAGAATGCAAAAGCGCCTATAGAACCCATAATAACGAGTATTGGAGCCAGTGCATAAAGAAGTTTGTCGGCTTTGTCAACAAAGAATATCTCCTTTATGAGCATCTTGAGGACATCGGCAAACACCTGCAGCAATCCCCAAGGACCTACACGCATAGGGCCTAGACGGCACTGGAAGTATGCACACACCTTACGCTCCATGAATATCAGTGCGATTGCAAGGAGTGCATAGCCAACTATTATCAGCAGACCAACAACGATACACTCAATCAGAATAGTGAGCCACTCAGGGCATCCGATGAGGTTCATCAGTAGGTCATGAAACCATGTTGAAATTATTGAGAAGTCAAACATAATTATAGTTTATATAAATAAGGTGTGTGATTATCTGTCAATATCAGGAATAATATAATCCAATCCTGCGCCAACAGCAATAAGGTCGGCAATCTTTGTTCCTTGCAGCATTTCATCAAGTGCAGCAACAAGAGTCAGGGCCATAGGACGGAACTTTAGGCGGAAAGGTGACTTGTCACCCTTTGAATCCAGATAGACACCGAATTCTCCACTTGTTCCCTCAACGGCATAGTACCACTGACCTTCTGGACATTTGATGATTGGTTTCTGCTTGATGTAGTATTCACCATCTGGAATATTGTCGATGAGCTGCTCTATGATACGCAGAGACTGCTCAATCTCCTTCACACGAAGGTAGTAGCGGTCTTGTGCATCACAACCATCAAGCACTACCTGATTCCAATCTACCTTGTCATATACTCCGTATGGATAGTTCTTACGCATATCGTTTGCCCACTGTGAGGCACGACCGTTAGAGCCGCTGATGCCATAGCTGATACACTGTTCCTTGGTGAATACGCCTACACCTTCAAGACGCTGATGTGTTATGACATTGTCTCCAAAGACTTTGACGTACTCGTCAAGCTTTGGACGCAGGTACTCTATCAGTTTCTTGCAGTTCTCTTGGAAGTTTGGGTCGATATCGTCCTGCAGTCCGCCGATACGGTAGTAATTCTGTATCAGGCGTCCGCCGGTTGTCTCTTCCATTACATTGAGGACATACTCACGGTCACGCATGCAATAGAGGAATGCTGTAAGAGCGCCAAGATCCTGTGCATAACATCCTAAGTATAGCAGATGACCATCAATACGCTGTAACTCATCCATGATTGTACGGATGGTCTTGATGCGGTCGTTCAGTTCTACACCCAAAGCTTCCTCTATGACACCTACCAAAGCGTGACGATTCATCATGGCAGAGAGGTAGTTCATACGGTCTGTCATAGCGAGAGTCTGTGGATATGTCATCTCCTCTGCCATCTTCTCGATACCTCTGTGTATGTAACCGAGGTGTGGATAAATTTTCTTAACGGTTTCTCCGTCAAGAATAGTCTCAAGACGCAACACACCGTGTGTTGATGGGTGCTGAGGACCGATATTCATTACGAAATCGCCTTCCTTGAAGAGTGGGTGAGTGGTTTCAACCACTTTGCCGTTAGCATCAAGATTGTACTCTGTTGTGGTAGATACCTCTGTATCATCTTCCAGTGAGTATTCTTCTGATGCAACAAAATCCTTTCTGAAAGGATAGCCCTTAAAGTCGTTTCTCAGGAACAGACGACGCATGTCCTTATTACCGAGGAAACGGATGCCATAGAAGTCATAAACTTCTCTTTCCAACATCTCTGCACATTTGTACAAACTGCTGATAGACTGAATGTAATAGTTCCCGTCTATCTTCTCAGCCATTGTCTTGGTGCTTATTCTCTCATGTGTCTGGGTGTTTTCAAGAATGTAAATACAACCCAGGGAATAGTCGTCTTTGTTTTCTTCACCTTCAGCGGTACCAAAATCTTCACCGATGATGGTTACGAGATAGTCAAAATTCTTCTCGTTCTTCAGTTTTGTCATCTCAGAGGCGAACTCACGAAATGAAAATTCAATTGGATTTAGTTTCATTGTCCTTGCCTCCCTGATTATTTAAATGTATCGTTAATTTCTTTCTTCACAAAGTCTTTCACCTCACCGGCAGTCTTTTTCATCTCGTTGATGAAATTCTTTGGTATGTCGCTAATAACGAGTGGGTTTGGATTGTCTTCCTTATGGTTCACACCACCGAAGAATTTCTCCACCTTCACTTTTCTCTGCAACTGCATCATACCATAGAGGATTGCTTCCGGACGTGGAGGGCATCCTGGGATATATACATCCACTGGCAGGAATTCGTCTATGCCCTTTACTACGTGGTAGCTCTTCTTGAAAGGACCACCACTGATGGCACATCCTCCGACAGCAATGACATATTTTGGCGTAGCCATTTCGTCATACAGACGCTTGAGTACAGGAGCCATCTTGTGAGTAATAGTGCCTGCACACATTATCAGGTCTGCCTGACGTGGACTGTTTCTTGTTACCTCGAAACCGAAACGGGCAAAATCGTAGCGTGCACATCCGCATGCCATGAACTCAATACCGCAGCATGATGTGGCAAAGGTCAGTGACCATAGTGAGTTGCTACGTCCCCAGTTGATGAGTGAGTCAAGATTGCCGACAATAAGGTTTACTCCGTTTTCGTTAAGTTCGTTGATGAGTTTCTCCAACGTTTCGTTGTCCTTCCATTCGTTATATGGAATGTTCTTGATACTTGGCTTTCTTATTTCCATTCCAACGCTCCTTTCCGCCATGCATATGCAAGGCCAAATACTAATACTAGCATGAAGAAGCCGATAGAAGCTAACGCCATCACGCCAAACTTGTTAACAACAACTGCCCATGGGTATAGGAATACAGTCTCAACGTCAAACATCAGGAAGAGTAGGGCAAAGAGGTAGTAACCTACGTGCATCGTCAACCATGACGTACCGCGAGTAGGAATACCACACTCAAATGGCTCACCCTTTACTGGTGCATACGTACGAGGACCAAGTAGCTTGGCCGTGATGTATGCCGCAACAACCAGAAAAACAGCTGTTATGATTACGGTAATAAATAGAGTGAAATACATACTGATTTTTTAAAAATACTTAATTTTGCGTGCAAAGGTAATAAAAATCCTTGAAATGACCAAATAAAGTTTTTAAAATAATTTTTATGGCACGTAATTTGCCATGTTAAGGGTGGAAATAATTTCACTTTTTATATTTTTGCACGCATTATGAGTAAATATGAAGTTCCAGTTTTACTTTTGACAGGTTATTTGGGAAGTGGAAAGACAACACTTCTCAATCGTATTCTCAACAACGAGAAAGGTATTAAATTTGCCGTTATTGTCAACGATATCGGTGAGGTGAATATTGATGCCGACCTTATTGAGAAGGGGGGCGTAGTTGACAAGCAGGATGATTCCCTTGTTGCCTTGCAGAATGGTTGCATCTGCTGTACTCTGAAGATGGACCTCGTTCAGCAACTCAACGATATTGTCAAGCTCCAGAAGTTTGACTATATCGTAATTGAGGCAAGCGGTATCTGTGAGCCTGCTCCTATAGCACAGACGATATATTCTATCCCAAGTATGGGTGACCAGTTCTGCCAAGGTGGCATACCTCGTCTTGATTGTATCGTGACTGTTGTGGATGCTCTGCGCATGAAGGACGAGTTCGGTTGCGGCAAGTCTCTGCTCGGTGCCCAGCGCGATGAGGAGGATATCGAGAATCTCGTTATCCAGCAGATAGAGTTCTGTAACATCATCCTTCTTAACAAGGCTTCCGAGGTTACTCCGGACGAGTTGAAGCGTGTCACGGAGATAGTTCGCGCCATCCAGCCAAAGGCGGAGATAATTCCTTGTGATTATGGTGATGTCGATTTCGACAAGATTCTCGGCACGGGGATGTTCGATTTTGATTCTGTTGCAACTTCTGCGGCATGGATTTCTGAGATAGAGAAGCATGACCCGCATAACGAAGACGA
>CAMNHS010000016.1 GCA_946539635.1 uncultured Prevotellaceae bacterium | reverse complement strand
AATATTCTCGTTCATTATCGATGCAGAATGGAAGTATAATTATCCTAAAAACTTCTTTATCTCTGCATCTACGACATACATGTCACCATCAAACGAAGTTGCTCAAATAATTGACAACTCCAAATTTTATCCGAAATTTTTCGCAATGCCTGCTTCTCCCTAGATTCCAGCTACAAACACAACTGGTTATATAAAAGATGGCAGAAAAGAGAGGCAAATTATTTTGCTTGAACTTCCAATAACACGCCTAAATTGTTCAAAAAATGCAAAAATCTGCATATTTTTGCATTTTTATTTGGTTGTTTGCATAAAAATTCATACCTTTGCAAACTGAAACAATAAAATATCGCAACATTGCAATTGAGACTTGATAAAATCAAGAATATATGCAAAAGACATATAATAAAAACGATAGACTGGCGGCATTGAGGCTCTTGCTGACTCAAAATGAATTGAGTTCTCAGGAGGAAGTCATACAGGCTCTTGCCCGCCAAAATATTTTCGTCACACAAAGTACGCTGTCACGCGACTTCAAACGATTGAAAGTTGCAAAAGCCACGAATGGTGATGGCAATTACTATTATACCATTCCACGCGAGACTGCATACAAGAGGCAACATAATCCTGTGCAGCATGCACAAGGAGTAACTTCTGAAGTTACACAGAATATTCAGAATGCATATCGTGGCATTTCCTTCTCGGGTAATATGGCAGTGATACACACTCGCCCAGGGTTTGCAACTGGCATAGCAAGCAATATAGACTCTGCTGCCCTGAAGGATGTTCTTGGAACAATAGCCGGAGATGACACCATCTTCCTCGTCATAAGAGAAGGTGTAACCCATTTGGAAATAACAGATCAACTGAGTGCTGTTATTCCAGATTTATGATTAAAAAGAGGAGTGAAAAAGGGAGTAAAAAAGATAATAAAATAAATAATGAATACAGAAAACAAACATAACATTCGCATATTGGTTGCTGACGCATCCCATGAGAAATATGTAGACGAGATTCTTGACACAATCCGCGAAGCTGCCAAAAAGCGTGGCACTGGTATTGCAGAACGCACCCATGAATATGTAGCCACAAAGATGAAAGAAGGAAAAGCCGTTATCGCCCTTGACGAGAACGACAAGTTCGTTGGCTTCTCATACATCGAGACATGGGGTAATAAGCAGTATGTTACCACATCGGGTCTTATTGTACATCCTGACTATCAAGGACTTGGTGTAGCAAAACACATCAAGGACTACACCTTCACACTTGCAAGAGTGCGATGGCCGGAGGCAAAGATATTCTCATTGACATCCGGTGATGCCGTCATGAAGATGAACACTGCACTGGGATATGTTCCTGTTAGTTTTAACCAACTGACTGATGACGATGCATTCTGGAGAGGATGCCGGGGGTGCATAAATCACGATATCCTTGTGGCAAAGAACAGGAAATTCTGTATCTGCACAGGTATGCTCTATGACCCCAAACAACATAAGGGAGAGCCAACGCCAGCCAGCGTCTTTCAGGATGTTATGAAAACACTGGCGAAAAGAGGAATAGATTTTTAGTTAAGAGTTAAGAGTTAAAAGTTAAAAGTTAAGAGTTAAAAATTAAAACATACATACAAAAATGAAAAAAGTAGTAGTAGCTTTCAGTGGAGGTCTTGATACCTCATACACAGTAATGAAATTGGCACAGGATGGATATGAGGTTTATGCAGCATGTGCCAATACTGGTGGTTTTTCAGCAGAACAATTAAAGACAAACGAAGAAAACGCTTACAAGCTGGGCGCCAAAGAATATGTCACTCTCGATGTGACACAGGAGTATTATGAGAAGTCTCTGAAATACATGGTATATGGTAATGTGTTGCGTAACAACTGTTACCCTATCTCCGTCAGCTCAGAGCGTATATTCCAGGCTATCGCCATCGCTCGCTATGCCAACGAAATAGGTGCTGATGCTATCGCTCATGGTTCTACTGGCGCTGGCAATGACCAGATTCGTTTCGACATGACATTCCTCGTTATGGCTCCAGGCGTAGAGATTATCACCCTTACTCGTGACGGTAACCTCTCACGTCAGGAAGAGATTGACTACCTTAACGCACATGGTTTCCATGCTGACTTCACAAAACTGAAGTATTCATATAATGTAGGTATCTGGGGAACCTCTATCTGTGGTGGTGAGATTCTCGACTCTAAGCAGGGACTGCCTGAGAGTGCTTACCTGAAGCACCCTACAAAAGAAGGACCAGAGACTCTGAAGCTTGGTTTCGAAAAGGGTGAATTATGCAGCGTTAACGGCGTAAAGTATGACGACAAGATAAAGGCTATTCAGGCTGTAGAGGAAATAGGTGCTGCATACGGCATCGGTCGTGACTGTCACGTTGGTGATACTATCATTGGTATCAAGGGTCGTGTAGGTTTTGAGGCTGCAGCTCCAATGCTCATTATTGGAGCACACAGATTCCTTGAGAAATTCACTCTTTCTAAGTGGCAGCAATATTGGAAAGACCAGGTCAGCAACTGGTATGGTATGTTCCTCCACGAGTCACAGTACTTGGAGCCAGTAATGCCAGATATCGAGGCTATGCTGACATCATCACAGCGAAACGTTACAGGTGAGGTAACCTTAGAATTGCATCCTCTGTGCTTCCAGACTGTTGGCGTTGATTCTCCTAATGACCTCGTTAAGAACAAACTGGGCGAATATGGTGAAACTGCAAAAGCTTGGTCATCTGAAGACGCCAAAGGTTTCATAAAGGTTTCTTCTACAGCGCTGAGAGCATATTATCTGGCACACCCAAACGAGAGAAGATAAAAAGAATATGGACAAAAAGCCTCTAACGCTATCAGACAATCGCCTGTTGGGCGGTGTCTGTGCAGGAATAGCAGAGTATTTTAACCTCGACCCTACAATGGTCAGAATAGCTTATGCTATACTGACAATAATTTGTGCGGGATTTCCTGGTATTATACTCTACCCTATTCTCTATTGGATTATACCTTCTAAAAACAAACAGCAATGGTAAAAGTAGGCATACTTGGTGCTGCCGGATATACTGGCGGCGAGTTGATAAGGCTATTAATTAACCATCCTGACGTACAAATTGTCTTTGCTAACAGCGAATCAAATGCTGGAAACAAAGTCTGTGATATCCACGAAGGACTAATTGGCGAAACAGAACTGGAGTTTACATCAGAGATGCCTTTCGAGGATGTTGATGTTGTATTCTTCTGCTTTGGTCACGGAAAGTCTGAGGCCTTCTTGAAGGAACATACAATTCCTGCCAATGTGAAGATTATCGATTTGGCACAGGACTTCCGTATCGCCGCACCTACTCACGACTATGTCTATGGACTGCCTGAGACACACCGCGATGCCATACGCAGCTGCCAACATCTTGCCAACCCTGGATGTTTCGCTACATGCATACAACTTGGATTGCTGCCATTGGCAAAAGCGGGATTACTGACCCACGATATAGCGGTGAATGCTGTCACAGGTTCTACAGGAGCAGGACAAAAACCTGCAGCAACAACACATTTCTCTTGGAGAGACAATAACTTCTCTGTATATAAGCTGTTTACTCATCAGCATCTGCACGAGATATGTCAGACCTTGAATGAGCTGAAGCCTGCTAATGCACCACATGTCATAGACACTTTGGATGAGGGCTTTGACGCAACAGGAATAACAGTTGATTTCATACCTTATCGTGGTGACTTCCCACGAGGCATATTCTGTACTGAAATGGTAACATTGGATAAGCCTCATGATGCAGAAGAGCTAGTTGCCTTGTACAAAGACTTCTATGCTGATGCTGCTATGACACACTATAGTGAAAAAGCTCTGGATATGAAGCAGGTAGTAAACACCAGCAAGGCTCTCGTGCATATTGATGTCTTTGGACGCAAAGTTGTTGTAACATCTATTATCGACAACCTCCTCAAGGGAGCAGTGGGACAAGCTGTGCAGAATATGAACATCATGTTCGGACTCAAAGAGACTGCAGGCCTGAAACTCAAAGCAAGCGCCTTCTAAATTGAAATTTGATAATTGATAATTGAAAATAAAAATGAAACTATTCGATGTATATCCCCTTTTCGATGTAAATATTGTCAAGGGACAAGGTTGTAAGGTATGGGACGACAAAGGTCAGGAATATCTGGACCTCTATGGTGGACATGCCGTTATCAGCATAGGTCATTGCCATCCTCATTATGTAGAGATGATGACCAAACAACTCAATACTCTGGGATTCTATTCTAACTCTGTCCAAAATAAGTTACAGGTGCAGCTGGCAGAACGTCTTGGTAAAATCAGCGGATATGATGATTATCAGCTGTTCCTCATCAATTCTGGTGCCGAAGCTAATGAGAATGCTTTGAAACTCGCATCTTTCACCAATGGACGCAAGCGTGTTCTGTCTGTTCAGAAGGCTTTTCACGGACGTACTTCCCTCGCTGTTGAGGTAACAAACAATCCTAAGATTGTAGCTCCTATCAACGACAACGGACATGTTACATTCTTGCCTATGAACGACCTTCCCGCTTGGGAAACAGAGTTGGCAAAGGGCGATGTTTGTGCTGTTATCTTGGAATGCATACAGGGTGTTGGTGGCATACAGATGGCTACTCCTGAATTTGCTCAAGGGTTGGCAAAAGCTTGTAAGGCAAATGGAGCAGTCCTTATTTGCGATGAAATACAATGTGGCTACGGAAGAAGCGGAAAATTCTTTGCACACCAATGGTTAGGTATTCGTCCTGATATGATTACTGTTGCCAAAGGCATCGGAAACGGTTTCCCTATGAGTGGTGTGCTTATCTCTCCTGAATTCAAACCAGTGTATGGTATGCTGGGAACCACCTTTGGTGGTAATCACCTCGCTTGTACAGCAGCATTGGCAGTACTTGATGTTATGGAAGAAGAAAAACTCATTGAGAATACACACGAAGTGGGCGAATATCTCATGGCTCAACTGAAACTGTTGCAGGCTTCTCCAGAAGGTTCTCATATTACAGACGTCAGAGGTCGTGGTCTCATGATTGGTGTAGAATTTGATAAGCCTCATGCAGAAGTACGTAAGCCATTGGTATATGAACAGCATTGTTTCACAGGTTGTGCTGGCACTAATCTGTTGCGTCTGTTGCCACCTCTCTGCCTGACAAAAGCCGATGTGGACACTTTCATCTCACGTTTAAAGAAAGTAATATAATTGAAATAAAAACATTGTCAACAAATGAAAGCAGATATACATAATATGCATATTGCCGTTATAGGATGCGGAAATATGGGAGGAGCCCTCATTCACGGATGGGCAAAATCTAAAGAGGTTACCCTCACTATTGCTGACAAGAACGAAGCCCTTTTGGAGTCTTTCAAAAGCAAGTATCCATCTATCACTACTACAACAGATAATGTAGCTGCTGTAAAGGATGCGAAGATTGTTGTGATAGTTGTAAAGCCTTGGTTGATGCCAACAGTACTTGATGAGATAATTCCTGCTCTCAATATGCAGGAACAGATCATCGTTTCTGATGCAGCCAACTTTACTACCGACAAGGTAGAGGAAAAACTGGGAACAGGTGATATCTGCTATGTTATCCCTAATATCGCTGCAGAATTTGGAGCCAGTATGTCATTTATTGCCAAAGGCAAGAACACCTCTAACGAAGCTCTTGCAAAGGTAGATGCTCTTTATTCTCTTTGTGGCGACACTCTCGTTGTTGCTGAAAATCTCGTTGGCCCTGGTATGATGATGGCTTCTTGCGGCATAGCATACGTAATGCGTTACATCCGCGCCCAGATGGAGGGTGGCTGCGAGATGGGATTCTATCCTAATCAGGCTAAGCAGATAGCGCTTCAGACAATGCAGGGTGCGGTGTCTTTGTTGAAAGAAACAGGTTGGCATCCGGAAGAGGCTATCGATAAGGTTACCACCCCTGGTGGAGTAACTATCAAGGGACTCAACGAATTAGATCACAGCGGATTCAATTCTGCTGTCATCAAGAGTCTTAAAGCCGGATTAAAATAAATACAGAAAAACAATAAGATGTCTCGTATAGTAGTAAAAGTGGGCTCTAATGTGCTCACCACCGAAAAAGGCAAACTAAATATCACAAGACTCTCGGCTCTTGTTGATCAGATAGCATGGCTCAAGCAACATCAGTATGAGGTGATTCTCGTCAGTTCTGGTGCTGTGGCATGCGGACGGCAGGAACTGAAGGTGGACCATGAGTTGGATTCCGCAGAACAGCGCCAGCTATTCTCCGCTATGGGACAGGTGAAACTCATGAACCTTTATTACGTCCTTTTCCGTGAATACAATATTCACATCGGACAGGTGCTGACGATGAAGGAGAATTTCGAAGCAGGAGAGCAATACAAGAACCAACGCAACTGTATGACTCTGATGCTTGATAATGGTGTCATACCTATTGTCAACGAAAACGATACTGTTTGTCTTACAGAGTTGATGTTCACCGATAACGATGAGCTATCTGGACTGATAGCACAGATGATGGGAGCAGAAACCCTCATCCTTCTCAGCAATATCGATGGCATCTATACTGGCAATCCGGCAAACCCTGACAGCAAGATTATCAGGCAGGTGAAACCTGAGGACAATCTTGACCAGTACATCCTTCCGAGTAAGAGTAGCGCTGGCAGAGGTGGTATGGAATCAAAATATCACACAGCCCGCACAGTGGCTGCCAACGGCATTAAGGTAATGATTGCCAACGGCAACAGGGATAATATTCTTCCTTCCTTGCTAACAAACCCTGAGGAGACTATACATACAGAATTCATTCCAAAATCAAAGTAAACAACCCAAAACCACATAACAACATGTTATCACAATTTCAATTAGCAAAAGATGCATCACGCAATCTTGCTCTTGTGTCAGATGAAAAACGCAACGAGATTCTTCTCGCTGTAGCTGATGCTATAAAAGTCAACGAGAATACTATTCTTGAGGCTAATGCAAAAGACCTCAGCCTCATGGATAAGGCGAATCCTCTTTATGATCGTCTGCAACTGACACCAAAGCGTCTTGAGGACATTGCCAACGATATGCGCAATGTGGCTTCCCTACCCTCTCCTTTGAACAGGGTGCTTAGCGAAAAGACTCTTCCTAACGGTTTGGAACTGAAGAAAGTTTCTGTTCCCTTCGGTGTCATCGGTATGGTATTCGAGGCTCGTCCTAATGTTGCTTTTGACGTCTTCTCTCTCTGCTTCAAGAGTGGCAATGCTTGCGTATTGAAAGGCGGTCATGATGCTGACGAATCTAACAAGGCTATCGTTGCCTTAATCAAGGATGTCATCACCAAGTGTGGTTGTGATGCTGATTGTGTACAGTTGCTGCCTGCTACTCATGAGGCAACTGCCGAGATGCTATCTGCTGTTGGATATATTGATGTCTGCATACCACGAGGCGGAAGAAAGCTCATCGACTTCGTACGCAACAATGCTAAGGTGCCTGTTATCGAGACTGGTGCTGGTGTGGTGCATGCTTATTGGGACAAGGATTCTGACTTTGAAATGGCTTCTCGTATCATCATCAATGCCAAGACTCGCAGAGTAAGCGTTTGTAATGCTCTTGACTGCCTCATAGTACATAAGGATCGTCTCAAAGACCTGCCTACTCTTGGTATGTTGCTGGTACCTTTCAATGTAAAGATATATGCTGACCCAGGCGCTTATGGATTCCTCAACAAGAGTTATCCAAGCAACCTGTTGGAACAGGCTACAGAAGTTTCCTTTGGAACAGAATTTATGGATTATGCTATGGCTATCAAGACAGTCAACAATGTTGATGAAGCAATAGAGCATATCAGTCGCTATGGCTCTGGTCACTCTGAATGTATCATAACCAATGACAGTGCTGCAGCTGAAAAGTTCCAAAAGAAAGTCGATGCTGCTTGTGTCTATTGGAATGCTCCTACCAGCTTTACTGATGGTGCGCAGTTCGGACTGGGTGCAGAAATCGGTATCTCTACCCAAAAATTAGGTCCTCGTGGCCCAATGGCTCTCGAAGAGATTACTACCTTCAAGTGGCTCATCAAGGGTAACGGACAAATCAGACCATAGTATAAAGTTTAGAGTTTAAAGTTTAGAGTTTAAAGTAAAACAACGTGACACAATTATATTCTTTGTTCCTGCAACACAAGGTTATCACTACCGACAGCCGCGACTGCCCTGCCGGAAGCATCTTCTTTGCACTAAAGGGTGAGACATTCAATGGCAACGCCTATGCTGTCTCTGCTCTTGAAAAGGGATGTTCCTATGCTGTCATCGATGAACCGCAATATGCTACTGATGACAGGTTTATCGTCGTTCCTGATGTGCTGACAACACTGCAGCAGTTGGCAAACGAACATCGAAAAGCTCTGAACACCCCTATCATCGGTATTACAGGTACTAATGGTAAGACAACGACAAAGGAACTGGTGGCAACAGTATTGGGAAAGAAATATAATGTGCTCTACACCCAAGGCAATTTCAACAATCATATCGGAGTACCTAAGACTCTTCTTCAGCTGACAAAAGAACACGATTTGGCTGTCATCGAAATGGGTGCCAACCATCCTGGTGAGATAAAGACATTGGTGAATATTGTCGAACCTAACTGTGGTCTGATAACAAATGTTGGCAAGGCTCATCTCGAAGGCTTCGGTTCTTTTGAGGGTGTCATAAAGACAAAGGGAGAACTCTACGACTATCTCCGTGCTAATAATGGTAAGGTCTTCATCGATAGCGAGAACGAATATCTTATGAATATCTCTTCTGGCTTAGACCTTATTCCTTATGTCAAGGGAGAGGTTATCGATTGTGCTCCTTATCTGCATTTCCAATGGCAGGGTGGCGAGATAATGACCCACCTCATCGGAGCCTATAACATCAAGAACATGATGGCAGCAGCTACTGTCGGTTTGCACTTTGGTGTTTCCGAGAGTGACATCAATGATGCCCTTTCCGGTTATATCCCAAGTAACAACCGCTCCCAGCTTACCATCACTTCTCATAACAAACTCATAGTAGATACCTATAATGCCAACCCTACCTCTATGATGGCGGCATTACAGAATTTCTCTATCATGCAAGTGAGTCCCAAGATGGCTATCCTCGGTGATATGCGTGAGTTGGGAGAGGTTAGCGCAGCAGAACACCAGAAAGTTGTTGACTTCCTCCTTCGTGAAGAGGCATCTGCCAAAGAAGGGGAACTGTTGATTTGGCTTGTCGGAAAGGAGTTTGGCAACACACAATGTAACTTCCGTAAATTCCCCGATGTTGCTGCTGTCAAGCAAGCCCTTCAGGAGGAAGGTGTTCCTTCCGGATACCATATCCTTATCAAAGGCTCTAACGGCATCCGACTCTTCGAGTTGCCGGAACTGCTGTAGTATATGCATCGACTACTCCTGATAGCCCTATTCTCTTTCCTTTCCTGCCTGCAGATAATAGCGCAGGTCAGTTTTTCACATTATGTAAAGCAGACTGCCGATGACGAGATAATAATCTTCTTCAGCGGCAAGATGTCTGACGGATGGCATGTCTATTCGCAAAATGAGAAGAATGGTCCTACTCCAACTACTCTTACTATCACCAGTATCAAGGGAGCAAAACTTGTTGGAACACTTACCGCTGACCAGAAACCCATAAAGAAGTTTGAAGAGGTATTTGATGCTGAGGTGATGTATTTTGAGAAAAGCGTCCTTTTCTCACAAAAGCTAAAACTCACAGACAGTAAATATTCCGTTGAGGGATATCTGGAATATGGTGCTTGTAATGAGCAGAATTGTCTGCCGCCTACAAGTGTTGACTTCTCTTATCAAGGAGAGGCTTCAGCCCCAGCGGAGGCAACAGAAGAAAAGAAGGAAGAGACGGCAACCACTCAAGCCAGTGTAACCAGTGATACTATTCAAACTAATATAATTAGTAAAGATAGCCAAATTAGTGACACAAGTATTATCGCCCCTACCCTTGCCTCTCCGTCTGTTCCAGTTTCTTCCTCAGAATCCGCAATTCCATCTCTGTGGACTATCTTCCTCTTGGGATTGGTGGGTGGTTTTATTGCTGTTCTCACCCCTTGTGTGTGGCCTATCATACCAATGACGGTGAGTTTCTTTATGAAGCGTGGCAATCGTGAGCAAGGTAAGACTGGCACAGGCCGCAACATCAAGGGTATTCGTGATGCTGTTACCTATGGCATCTCTATCATTGTTATATATATGCTATTGGGATTAGTGGTAACATCATTATTTGGTGCTTCTGCCCTCAATGCCCTTTCTACCAATGCCTTCTTTAATATCTTCTTCTTCCTTCTGCTGTTGGTATTCGGTATTTCGCTATTGGGAGCCTTCGAGATAGTGCTACCTTCCAGCTGGACAAATGCCATTGATAGCAAGGCATCCCAAAAGACGGGCATTCTCTCTATCTTCCTTATGGCATTCACCTTGGTGCTGGTGAGCTTCTCATGTACAGCACCTATCGTTGGTTTTCTGCTTGTCGAATTAGGCACCTCTGGTAATGTTATGGGGGCAGCTATTGGTATGTTGGGATTTGCGGTAGCTTTGGCTCTGCCATTTATGCTCTTTGCCCTCTTCCCCGCCTGGTTAAAGTCTGCGCCGAAGTCTGGCAACTGGATGACATCTGTTAAAGTGACACTGGGAGCAATCGAGATAGCCTTCTCTCTGAAATTCCTCTCTGTTGCCGACCTCGCCTACGGGTGGCACATCTTAGACCGTGAAGTATTCCTGATACTCTGGATTATCATTTTCTTCCTACTTGGCTGCTACTACCTCCGCCAAGTATTTAAATCCAACTTTTCACATCTTACATCTTACATCTTACATCTTACATCTTCATTTCTCTCTTTCGCTTTCGTAGCATATATGGTACCTGGTTTATGGGGAGCACCTTGTAAGGCAATATCTGCATTTACACCTCCTATGAGTACCCAGAATTGGCATCAGGAAGCAAAGGGTACCATCCATAATCCTTATCGTGATTTCTATGAGGGCATTGAGGCTGCTAAGGCTAAAGGAAAACCTGTTATGATAGACTTTACCGGCTATGGTTGTGTTAACTGCCGTAAGATGGAGGCAGCTGTATGGACAGATTCTGAGGTGCAGGATATCATCAATGATGAATATATACTCATCCAGTTGTATGTGGATGATAAAACCTCTCTGCCGCAGCATATCAAAGTAACCGAAAACGGACAGCAACGTACCCTTCGTACTATTGGTGACAAGTGGAGTTATTTCCAGCGTTCCCGCTTCGGGCATAATACGCAACCTTTCTATGTTCTTCTCGACTCTCGGCAAACGTTTACCAAAGGCGAAGGCAGTTATATGCACGCCGTACTCCAAAAGCCACGTTCCTACGACGAAGATATAGCAGCATACATACAATTCCTGCAATCAGGACTCACAACGTTTCAAAACAAATAAAAAAAATAAGACGGCACCCAATCAGGATGCCGTCTTATTTTTAACTATCAGTTGTCAACTATCAATTGTCAATTGTCAACTGATTAAAAGTCCAGATTCGCACCTATGGCGATTACTCTGTTGGTTCTTCCAAAAGTATTCTGCATCATGCCCTTTGGGTCTTCTATCATTACAGCCTGTGTAGTGTATTTGTCATAGTTTGTCTGGAAGAAGGCAGCCTGAACAGCCACTTTGTCAGACACCTGATACTTGGCACCGAGACCGAAACTCCAAGAGTTTACAACGAAAGAGATATCATTGATATACTCATCAGTATTTCCGTAACGTGTAATCTGGAAACCGGCACTTGCTGTCCATTTCTTTGCAACGTCCACTTCCACGCCGCCCAAATACTCATCTGTACCTTTCTTCAACTGGCTGTTCTTGTTGTCATAGCGTACAGAATTTACATAGTAAGTCTTCTTGGCATTCTTGTCGTAGAAGTGGTGATAACCAGCATTGATGCGTACCTTGTCAACAGGGCTATACTGCACACCGAAGGCAAGCAGGGAAGGCTGGTCCTCTCTGATTTCTGAATCGTCCAGATAAGTATTAACGGCATCAATAGCATAAACCTTGTCAACAGTTGACTCATTCTTCATTGCCATCTTCGTGCGGAACTCATACTTTACAGCGAAGTTGAATTTTCCATATTTGAAGTCAGCACCGAGAATAGGAGCCACGCCGGTACCGTTTTGGTTTGACAGGAGATTCACGCCATTACGGTAAGCCTCAAGCTGATCCAGCTTTTGCAATGTGCCAACTACCCTTGCATAGTTAGGAGTAGCTGTTGCACCAGCCTGCTCAAGGGCATACTGCATCAACTTCAGGTTGTCCATGTTCTCTGTCAGGAAGCTGTTGAAGGACTGGTAATCCTGTCGTCCTACTGTCTTCACCCTGATGTTGTCAATCTTTGCCTTATAGCTTGCAATGCCGTAGAGCACACGGAGACCGCCATATACTGAGAGGTTCTCGGTTATTTTGTATGCTGCACCCAGTGTAAAGCCGAAATAATACTGCTTACCCTGCATATAGCTTGAGCAATCATAGTTTGTAACACCAAGGGCTCTCAAGTCATAGCCGATTTTTCCGACAGTACTCTCGAAAGAACCCAGTCCCTTGTCAAATTCACACTTACCACCACCACCGGTAACGGCAAAGTTAAACTGGAAAGACCATTTATCCTTATTATATGCAGCCTGCAGAGATGGAATGAACATAGCCCTTGCAGTTCCTTCATAGCTCTTTACTGAACTGCCATTGTTCTGGGCACCAATCTCAAAGTATGGGCTTGTCGTGTCGATAGTACGTGTCTGGAAAGCAGCTTGCCAGTTAAAAGACAAGTGCAGACCATCCTTCAGGAAAGCTACACCAGCAGGGTTGGAATAAACACCATCAATGTCAATGGCACCGTCACGGGCTGGGTTACGCAAAAAAGCAACATTCTGGTTTGTGTTGGTGAGAATACCACCAGCCATTACTGGGCATACATTAATGATTGCCAATAGCGCAATGGCTACAATTTTCCATGTTTTCTTCATACAACTTTTTATTCTTTATTAATAATACTTAATTGTTGCGGGCGCAAAATTACATATTTATTAACAAATAGACATTATTTTTAATTAAAAAAATGCAATAATACTTTTATTTCTTGACATTAAATATGTTGTAAGTATTTTTTTTTGTATCTTTGCATCCACAAATGAACGTTTTCGTCAAGCCAAAAGGGCAGAACCAAACTTGTTTGAGCTATGCCTTGGCGAGAAAAGGTACATGAATATGAACAGAATATCCGAAATATTTGGCATTCAATATCCAGTCATCGCCGGAGGCATGGCTTGGTGTAGCGGTTGGCGTTTGGCAGCCGCAGTAAGTAATGCCGGTGGTCTGGGTCTCATTGGCGCCGGTACCATGACGGTCGATTTGTTGCGTGAACATATTCAGAAGCTCAAGGCTGCAACCTCAAAGCCTTGGGGCATCAACCTGCCTCTGATGTATCCGCAGATCGACTCTCTCATTGACATGATTATCAGCGAGGGCTGTAAGATAATCTTTACCTCTGCCGGCAGTCCAAAGAAATACACCCAGCGTTTCCATGATGCCGGTATGATAGTGGCACATGTTGTCAGCTCTTCCAAGTTTGCACGCAAATGCGAAGAAGCCGGCGTCGATGTTGTCGTTGCCGAAGGTTTTGAGGCAGGCGGACATAATGGCAAGGAAGAGACCACCACAATGTGTCTCATTCCCCAGGTGCGCAAGGCTACTACCCTTCCTCTCATCGCTGCCGGCGGCATCGCCTCCGGTCAGGCTTGTCTCGCAGCACAGGTGCTGGGAGCAGAAGGTGTGCAGATAGGTACCCTCTTCGCACTCTCTGAAGAGAGCAGCGCCAGCGATGCCTTCAAGCAGGCATGCACCAATCTCGAAGAGGGTGACACCATGCTGTGCCTTAAGAAACTCTCCCCTTCACGCCTTGTGAAGAACGGACTTTATAAGCGCCTCGAAGAAGCCGAGAACCGTGGTGCAGAAGTACCTGAGTTGCTTGAGATTCTTGGCGAGAAAGCCACACGCAGGGGTATCTTCGATGGCGACATCGAAAACGGTGAGATGGAGATAGGTCAGATAACATCTGCCATCAAGAGCATCGAGCCTGTCAGCACCATCATGGAGCGTTTAATAAAGGAATACAACGATGCCAGAGCAGCAGTCAACGCTTAGGTCCGAAGGCCTCGTAAAAATCTACGGCAAGCGAACTGTCGTCAACGATGTCTCCTTCAATGTAAAACAAGGCGAGATAGTCGGACTGCTGGGCCCTAACGGCGCTGGCAAGACGACCTCCTTCTACATGACCACCGGATTGGTAGTCCCCAATGCCGGACGTGTCTTCATCGATGACAAGGAGATAACCTCCATGGCTGTCTATGAGCATGCCCGCAATGGCGTGGGCTATCTGCCGCAGGAGGCAAGCGTATTCCGCAAGATGTCTGTCGAGGACAATATCCTGAGCGTCCTTGAGATGACAGGACTTTCACGCGAAAAACAGCTCGAAAAGCTCGAAAACCTCATCAGCGAGTTCTCGCTCCAGAAGGTGCGCCACAACCTCGGTGACCGTCTCTCCGGTGGTGAACGCCGCCGCACAGAGATAGCACGCTGTCTTGCCATAGAACCAAAGTTCATCATGCTCGACGAACCCTTTGCAGGCGTTGACCCTATCGCCGTAGAAGAGATACAGCGGGTAGTATGGCAACTGAAGCATCGTAATATCGGTATCCTCATAACCGACCATAACGTGCATGAGACACTGAATATCACCGACAGAGCATACCTCCTCTTCGAAGGAAAGATACTCTTTCACGGCACACCAGAAGAACTTGCAGATAACTATATTGTACGCGAAAAATACCTCGGTACAAACTTCCGCCTGCAGAAGAAAAAATTTGATTAGCAATTAATTGTCAATTATCAATTGTCAACTGTCAATTGTCAACTGTCAATTGTCAATTAACAAAGAAGCGGGATGTAGCGCAGTTGGTAGCGCACTACGTTCGGGACGTAGGAGTCGCCGGTTCGAGTCCGGTCATCCCGACAAGACAAAAAGCCCAGAAGTTTTTTCTGGGCTTTATTGTTTTAAACGAAACTGATCTCCATCTCACGTAAATCTCGCTTCAATTCTTATGTAAAATCTACGGGCATTCCCGTCTAAACTCGTCTAAATTTTCGTCTAAACTCGTCTAAATTTTCATGGCAAGAATGCCCTAAAATCAGGGGCTTCAGAAGATTCTCGCTTAAAATCTCGCTTAAAGTCGCTTTAATTCACGCTTAAATGCCAAAGACGCTTTTCGTCAGTATATATAACACCATTCTTCCTTAGTTTTGTAAGTAGATTTCCTATCTTCCTTACTTTCTGTTCGTCAATATAATCAATTGGCAACTTATTCCAAAGCAATTCATTAATCTGCTTTCTGCTTAGCACCTTGTGGTCGTTCAAGGCTTTCATAATCAATTCCTGACATTCTGCGTCGTTGAATCCCTTTTTCAAAGTATATTCCACCTGCGTATTGGTAACCTTAGCTATCTGTTTCGATACATATAAGTGAGGTTTACGACCTTCAATCAGTCCTTTCTTTCTCAGCATCTTAATCGCATCATCACTGATAGCCCTACCCTTCTGTACCTTATCAAGCAGCACAGTTGTTGTCAAGTCAATATCCGAATTCTCTAACAACAACAAACTATAGTTCTCGTCAATAACAGTACCCGGTAACGTCAATATCACAGTATCGCTGTCACTCTTGTCGTAGTCGGGCATCGGCAGATAGCGATCTTTCTGCGATACGAACATCTTGTGAATGCCGAATCCTTCGGTATCAATCATCTTGATGTTCGCCATTGCCTGAACCAAGAATGGATTACGGTATTTCGCAGGAATGCGCTCTCCTGTAATGTAATCCTCATAAGTACCATCATAGAACCCGCCACTGTTCCTAAATTCCAGTTCGTTCTCACGCTCAATCACGATGATACGGGCACTCTCGGAATAATTTTGGTGGGCTATACAGTTATGAAGGGCTTCGAGTATTACCTCGTTGTCGTATTTCATGCCCTCGCCTGGCAAGAAACTGTTGTTAGGGAAAATCTTAAACGGATAGTTCCGGATTTTACGCATCACCTCCGTTGTTGTCAGCAGAAACGGGATAGTAAACACCTGTCCCACATTATCCATACCAGCCAGACGCCATACAATCTCCCCAATATGGTTGATGTAGTGCAGCGACTCAGGCTTCCCCAAAAGCAATATAGCAGCATTGGTAATCTTGCCGTCAATAGTCAACTTTGCCTTGTTCAGAAAGACCTCGTCGCTCCACGTATCCACCTCCTTCTTCTGGTTTGGGTAGTGTTCCTTATATCCCTCGCGTGCTTCCTTGATAGCCTTCTCGTCCAAATCAGCAATAGTCGCACCATCAACTATCTGCTTCGACCAGTCGAAATCCGATGTCTGCCTGCGAATCTCCTCAAATTTGCTCATATCAAGAGCACCTATGCTCTCACCACGACGAGCATAGAAGTGTCCCTGCCAGGCCATCGGAATACCACGCGGTGCAGCCGGAATCTGAAACATCAGCACTCGCTTGCCCTCAACCTCCAGTTCGTAGATGTCCCTGAAGGTGTTACCGTCAGTGGTATGTTGCGACAAGTCATACTTCAACTTCTGCAGGCTCTTCATCCCGTTCTTGTACGACGTACCCAGTATCTCCCTCGTCTTGTCATGCACTCCGAACACCAGCCAAGCGAATCCCTTATCTCTCAGGTTCGCCTCATTGCTCAGTGCAGAGAAATACTTACCCAAATCATCAAAGTCAAAGTTGTTTTCCGCTTTCTAGAACTCCACCACCTCGTTCTCATGATGGTAGCGCAGATTGTTGAATATCTTGTATATGTTCATTGTCTCACACATAATTCATTTGCAAATA
>CAMNHS010000015.1 GCA_946539635.1 uncultured Prevotellaceae bacterium | reverse complement strand
AAGGGAAAAAATTGCGAGATTTAAATCTAACAATTGCGAGCATTAATGGTAGCAAAAAAACAAGATAAAATAGCGTTCTTTTCTTACTGTTCCACTCTGCGGGCACCGAGGTAGCGCTGGGCATAGTAGGCATTTGCAGAGCTGGTGACTACGACGCCGCCATTGGTGCTGGAATGTATGAAGAAGAAGATGTCTGCGGACTTATCTACCTCTGTCACAATCCCCACGTGCCCTACGCCGGAGCCTATTCTGGTACCCGAAAAGAATACCAGGTCACCGGGGCGTATCTGATTGCGATTGATGGGAGTATTCTGGGCATACTGGTCACGCGAAGAGCGCCCGATAGAAATACCATTCTGACCATAGACATAACTCGTGAAGCCTGAGCAGTCGAAGCCGCGAGGGTCTGCCCCGCCAGCGCGATACTTCTTACCAAGGAGTGACATAGCCTGAGAAAGGATGACATCACTCTTTACCTTACCACTGCGGACAGGCTGGCTGTCATTCTTCCGGTACTTCTGCTCACTACCGACACCATAAACATCGTCCTTTGCCACCTTGGAGGAGCTGTGACAGGAAGTTAGTGAAAAGTGAAAAGTGAAAAGTGAAAAGTAAAAAATTAGAGGTAAAGGTGACGACTTTTTCTGTAACTTTATATTTGACAGGGCGAGGCAACCGAGGGCGCAGGCGAGCATGATGGTTCCTTCGGCATAGCTTTGCACCAGGCCCAACACGAGGAACAGCACCACACAGCCGAGGATTATCTCCCAACGACGCTGCACCTGACACTTAGGATGGGCAAGCCAGAAGAGCAGCGGATTGAAGAGGAGTATCTGGAAATTCAAGGACACCGTAGGATGCTGCGAGAACAGCATGCACGTCAGCAGCAGCCCCGGAAAGGCGTAGAGACAGCAGAGGGCGTAGTCGATGACAGTTGACAGTTGATAGTTGACAGTTGACAGTTTTGTGAAGAATTTCTTTGCGATGCTCCAGATGATGATGATGACAGAGAGGATGGCAAAAACCTCAAGGGGACGCAGCGGAAAACCTTTCATCGGCTCAAACTTCGGCGTTCCGGACGGGAGGACAACCTTGTCTTCATCGACGAGCCTGCGCCTGTTGCCATCGAAATCTACGACAACGGTATGATTGAAGTCACTCATGAGACGGTCAGGAATAAACTCAGCCTCATAATACGAAGTCCTCACGTCAGCCAATACGCCAAGCAGGAAGTCATTCCCCCACTCTGCCCAGGGAGAGCCAGCCGTCTTCTGGTGTATCAGCTCACGATATGTCAGCGGATTGTCGCCGGACTGCTCCACCACCTTCTCGCCGCTGATGGCACCCAGGATGATGTCACGGGCCTTCGTAGTACAGTTGTTATAGAAATAGTTGTAGCGGTACTTTATATTCTCAGGCTGCGCACTCTCTGCCAACGCCGCCATAAAGACGCGCTTCTCCTCAGACGTCATGTTAATGTGCTGCTGATGGACAGCGCTGCCGAAGTAGCGATATTCCGCGAGGAAATCACTAAAGTCGTACACCATCATCATATAGTCGGTGAGACCGAAGACAAAGCGAAGCACGAAATTGCTCTCCGAAGAGTCGAAAGCACCGTAGTTGACGGCAATGTCCATATCCTTCTGACGATTCACTATACGTATCGCCGTATGGCCGTAGAGGCTGTATATCTCGTCATGCGGCTCACACGTCATGAGATACACCTGAATGGAATCATAAGACTCTGCCTTTGCCGTGCTATTGAAGCACATGCATATAAAAAAAACCTTAAAAAGTAAAATAAATCGTTTCACGGCTGCAAAATTACGCTTTTTTTTTGTACTTTTGCGCCAAATTGTAAAAAAACAGTCCAAAATAATGAAAAAAAGTGTTTTTTCGTTTATAACAACCATAACGTTGCTGCTCACATATCCAGTAGCATCACTTTATGCTCAGGGAGACACCAGTTCGCCATATTCGCAGTATGGTGTAGGCCTGTTGGGCGACCAGTCTGTCGGCATGAGCCGCGGCATGAACGGCGTTGGCATCGGTCTCAAGGAGCAAGGACAGGTGAACTATCTCAACCCTGCCTCATACTCACAGATAGACTCTACGACATTCATCTTTGACGTTGCCATGACGATGCAGACAGCCAACTTCAGGGAGGTGACAGCTACCGGCTCAAGAAGCCTCAACAGCAGGGATGCCTGCTTCGAATATGCCGTAGCATCATTCAGAGTAAGAAAGCACCTCGGCATGTCATTCGGTATTATGCCATATAGCGTTGTAGGATATGAGTATAGCACAAAGCCAAGGAATGTCAACGACTATGTGCAGTACCCCATAACAGAAACCAAGACCACCGTATCAACGCAAAGCACCGGTTCCGGCGGTCTGCGCATGGTATATATCGGCGCCGGATGGGCCATCAGCAACAGACTGTCTGTCGGTGCCAATGTCAACTATATGTGGGGAACACTGGACAACTACCTCATCACCACATACACCGACTCATACGTCAAGTCGCTATCCAGATACTACACCGCAACGATAAGCACTGTAAAACTGGACTTCGGCGTAAACTACTCCCTACCCCTCGACAAAAACAACCTGCTGACATTGGGTCTCACCTACTCTCCCGGATATGGCATGGGAGCCAGCCCACGTTGTGAGGTAGTAACATCCAACGCACAGTCAGCCGTGAACGACACCACACAATACAAGGCACACAACGCCCTGAGACTACCTACCAGCATCGGTGCAGGTGTTTCGTGGAAACACAAAGACAAATGGATTGTGGGACTCGACTACACCTATCAGGGATGGTCGAAGATGAAAGCGGTTGATTACGTAAACGAGAAGACTGGCCAAAAGATGGGTGACGACACCGACGGCTTTAACGACAGACACAAGATAAACGTTGGTGCACAATACTGCAGAAATGCCAGCGGCCGCTCATTCGGAGACAGGATAAGATATCGCTTCGGTATGGGATACTCCACATCATACATCCAAATCAACGACCGGAAAGGACCGAGAGAAATATCCCTCAGTGCCGGCGTAGGCCTTCCTATCATCAATGTATATAACACCCGTTCTATGCTCAATGTCAGTTTCCAGTGGGTAAACACCAATGCCACAGGAATGATACGTGACAATACGTTCCGCATAAACCTGGGATTGACATTTAATGAACGTTGGTTCGCAAAATGGAAGTTCGACTAAACATCTCCCATTATACCTCACTGCTACTTTTTATCGCCCTCTCTGCTCTATGCGCATGTTCCGAGCAGAAAGAGCATACGGCCCCTGCCATCAATCCGCAAGACTCTGTTTCGGTAATGATATCCTATGGCATCAACACCCTCGTTTCCGACTCCGGCATCATGAAATATCGCATCGTGGCAGAGAAGTGGGAAGTCAATGAGATAAAGAATCCCCCACGATGGTATTTCCCCAGAGGACTCTTTATGGAGCAGTTTGACGAAAAGTTTCACGTAGAGACATATATACAGGCCGACACCGCCTATAACTACACCCAACAGAAGCTGTGGCACCTCATCGGCAATGTACGTGTAAAGACCGTTGACGGCCTGCGCTTCTGGAGCGAAGAACTGTGGTGGGACCAGAACAGACACGAGCTGTATTCAAACCTGTACTCGCACGTAGTAACCCCCGAAAGAGAAATTGAGGGAGCATACTTCACGAGTGACGAACACATGAGACACTACAAGGTAACAAATACAAAGGGCAACTTCATAAGAGAAGAAGAAAAAGGCCCTGACACCACGGCAACAGCAAACGACTCAACAGCACCAGCGAAGAGAAGTCCGGCAAAACCGAATCTTCCGAAGGTAAACAGATAGACATGGACTTAAACCTTGCCATATACATTTTTATCACATTACTCTTCTCCGCATTCTTTTCGGGAATGGAGATAGCGTTTGTATCGAGCAACAGGATGCTTGCAGAGATGAAGGGTGACGACAGCAACCTCAACCACCGCATCGTAAATCATTTCTATATGCACCCAAGCACTTTTGTGACAACAATGCTGGTGGGAAACAATATAGCCCTCGTCATTTACGGCATCCTCATAGCAAAGCTTTTCGACAGCACTATATTTGTTAACGAGCCGGAAGCCTTTAGGTTGATGGCAGACACCATACTATCGACAGTCATAGTGCTCTTCGTGGGAGAATTCCTTCCAAAAACGATTTTTAAGAATAATGCCAACTTCCTGCTGGACGTGATGGCGTTACCTACAAGTATTTGCTACATCCTGCTCTACCCCATTTCAAAAGCATGTGTGCTCATCTCTAAAGTTTTATTAAAACTGCTTGGAGTAAACATGAGTCAGGAAAAGCCTAAGGAAGAGTTCTCAAAGGTAGAACTGGATTACCTGGTACAACAGAGCGACAACCCAGAGGTGCAGATATTCCATAATGCGTTAGACCTTGCAGACACCAAGGTGAGAGACTGTATGGTTCCGAGAACAGAAATCAATGCTATTGAGAAATCAGCGCCCCTGAAGGAACTGAAGGAAAAATTCATAGAAAGCGGAAATTCCAAACTACTCGTCTATAACGAAGACATAGATCATATCATAGGTTACATCCACACCCAAGAGCTCTTCCGCATTACTAAGGAGTGGAACACCCACATACAGCAGATATCTTTCGTGCCAGAGACGATGGCAGTAAAAAAACTGATGGAGAATCTCTTGGCACAGAAAAAGAGTATCGCTGTCGTAGTAGATGAATTTGGCGGTACCAGCGGCATTGTGGCATTGGAAGATATTGTGGAAGAGATTATCGGTGAAATAGAGGACGAACACGACACAACCAACTATATATGCCGCCAGACGAATGACGGAGGATACCTCGTCTCAGCACGTCTTGAGATAGAGAGAATCAACGAAACACTCGGCATAGAACTCCCTGAAAGTGAAGACTACAAGACATTGGGAGGACTCATCCTCACACAATATCAGAATTTCCCAAAACTCAACGAAGTAATAGCCCTCGACGGATGGGAATGTAAGATTCTTAAGAATACGAAAACTAAAATAGAACTCGTTAAACTCACAAAAGTTGTCGAAAAATTTGGTGATTAGAAAAAAAAAATGTACCTTTGTGCTCGATTTTATGCACGTACACGCGCAGTGACCGCTTAGAACAAAAATAAAAACAATATAAAAATCATGGCAGTATTAGGAAAAATCAGAAGCAAAGGAGCATTGCTGGTAAGTATTATCGGCTTAGGCTTGTTTGCATTTATCGCAGAGGAAGCATTCCGTTCATGCGAGTCAACAAGAAACAATGAGCGTCAGCAGATTGCAGAAGTATTAGGCGAGAAACTCACCTATCAGGAGTATCAGGACCTCATTGATGAGTACACAGAAGTTATCAAAATGACACAGGGTCAGGAAACCCTTAACGAGGACCAGCTCAATCAGGTTCGCGACATGGTGTGGAATCAGTACATCCAGAACTCACTCCTTGCTAACGAAGCAAAGAAACTCGGTCTGAAAGTTACTGACGACGAAATCCGCGACATTCTGAATCAGGGCACAAACCCGATGTTGATGCAGACACCATTCGTCAATCAGCAGACAGGACGCTTTGATGCAAACATCCTCAAGCAGTTCATGAGTGAATACAAGAAGGCGCAGACCTCTAATCCACAGCAGGCAGAGCAGATGCGTACTATCTATCGCTATTGGACATTCATGGAGAAGAACCTCCGTCAGCAGATTCTTGCTCAAAAGTATCAGACCCTCTTGGGCGCTACATTCTTCTCTAACAAGATTGAGGCAAGACAGTTGTTCAACGAAGACAACACAGAGGCAAACATAGAGCTTGGCGTATTCTCATATGCTACCATCAACGACAAAGATATTGAGGTATCTGAGTCTGACATGAAAGCAAAATATGATGAGTTGAAGCCACGTTTCAAGCAGACAGAGGAAACTCGCGACGTTAAGTATGTTTCAGTTAAGGTAACAGCATCTCCTAACGACCGCGCTGCAGCATTCAATAATGTTAAGAACTTTGCTGCTAAGCTTGCTACAGAAAACGACCCTTCAGAGATTATACGTAAGTCTGGTTCAGCTATTGCATACCTCGGTGTTCCAGTACTGAAGACCGCATACCCAATGGACATCCAGAATCAGATTGATTCAGTTAGCGTAGGCTCTACATCTGCTATCAAGGAGAATACACAGGACAACACACTCAATGTTATCAAGGTTATCTCTAAGCAGGAATTGCCTGACTCTATACAATATGCTATCATCAACGACGGTAAGGAAGGCGAGCCACAGTGGATTACAACAGCACAGTATCAGAAAGCTCCTTCTATGGACGTTAACACGCAGAACTATATCAATGCTCTAAACACTGCAGCTGTTGGCGAGACAAAGACTCTAATCCTTACTGGTGACACTATCACCTTCAAGGTTCTTGACCGCAAAGCAATGAAGACGAAGTATCTTGCTGCTATCATCAAGAAGCCTATTGACTTCTCTAAGGAAACATACTCTGCTGCATACAATAAATTCTCACAGTTCGTTTCTGGCAATCAGAATGTAGAGGATCTCGAGAAGGCCGCAAAGAAGTTTGGTTACCAGGTATTGGAGTCACCAAGCCTTCGTAGCGGACAGCACCTCATTGCTGGCATTCATGGTTCACACGAAGCTCTGAAGTGGGCATTCGAAGCAGAAGACGAGAATATTGTTTCTCCTCTCTATGAGTGTGGTGACAATGATAACCTCCTCGTTCTTGCTCTGACAAAGATTAACAAAGTTGGTTATATGGATATCAACAACACCATGCTGAAAGAGTATTTGAAGTCTGAGGTTATCAAAGACAAGAAGGCTGCAAAGCTCATGGAGAAGGCGAAGGGTGCAAAGAACATTGCTGATGCAAAGAAGCTAGGCGCACAGATTGTACCAGTTCAGCAGGTAACATTCTCTTCACCAGCATTCGTTGCTGCTACAGGTGCTTCAGAACCAGCACTCAGCGGTGCTGTAGCAGGTACAAAGAACGGCAAGTTCTCTAAGGCTCCTGTAAAGGGTAATGGTGGCGTTTACGTCTTCAACGTTAAGAACAAACTCAGCCGTGCTATGCAGTACAACGAGAAGGAATACATGCAGCGTCAGGCACAGCGCCAGATGCAGATGGCTGGCAACTTTATGCAGGAACTGTATTTGAAAGCAAAAGTAAAAGACAACAGATATATGTTCTTCTAAATTAAAGGGGAGTACATCACTCCCCTTTTTAATTAAATAAGGTACAATATACTGTTTATAACTATTTATATACTACAATACAATACTAAAACAATTTTATGAGTAACACAAAAGAGAAACTCTTCAGCGAGTTCCAAGCCCCCACCAAGCAAGAATGGCTTGACAAGATTGGTGTGGATCTGAAAGGTGCGGATTTCCAAAAGCGCTTGGTATGGAAGACTCCTGAAGGATTTAGCGTACAACCATTCTACCAGAGAGACGACGTAGAAAAACTTTCTACTCCCTACTCTATGCCAGGAGAATTTCCATTCGTTCGCGGTAACAAAAAGAATGACAACACATGGTACATCCGTCAGGAGATTGAGGCTGACGATGCGAAAGCAGCTAATGCAAAGGCTCTCGACATCCTAAACAAGGGTATCGATTCTCTGTCATTCACTATTCCTGGAGACAGCGTTTCTGCAGAATTCGTAGAGGTACTTCTCAAAGACATCTACTGCGATTGCGTTGAACTGAACTTCAACACCTGCAAGCGTCATTCTGTAGAATTGGCAGAGATTCTGGTAGCATACTTTGAGAAGAAGGGCTACGACAAGGAGAAAATCGTTGGTTCTATAGATTGGGATCCAATGGATAAGATTCTTCAGGGAAAGCCTGTTGACCACATCATGGATGTCATGAACACCTATGCTGTGCCATTGGTTAACACCCTAAAAGATTATCCTAACTTCCGCTGCATCACTGTAAATGCAGTAAATCTCAGCAATAAAGGTGCTTACTGCATGCAGGAATTAGGTTATGCTCTCGCATGGGGTAACGAATATATGCAGCAGCTGACAGATGCTGGCGTTGATGCGACTCTGGCTGCAAAGAAGATAAAGTTCAACATGGGTATCTCTGAGAACTATTTCATGGAGATAGCAAAATTCCGTGCTGGACGTATGCTGTGGGCAGAAATTGTTAAGCAATATAACCCACAATGTGACTGCGCTTGTCAGATGATTGTGAATGCTATTACCACAGAGTACAACATGACTATCTTCGATGCTCACGTTAATCTGCTCCGTTCACAGACAGAGACAATGTCTGCAGCTCTTGCAGGTGTTCACTCTATCGTAGTAACACCATTCGATGCTGCATATGAGAAGCCTGATGATTTCTCTGAGCGTATAGCACGCAATCAGCAACTTCTGCTGAAAGAAGAGTGTCACTTCAATATCGTTGTTGACCCTTCTGCCGGCTCTTATTATATCGAGACTCTTACAGAATCTCTCGCTAAGGAAGCATGGAAGGAATTCCTCGCTGTAGAAGAGAAAGGTGGTTTCCTTGAGGCTATCAAGAGTGGTGCCGTACAGGAGGATATTGATGCTACAAATGCAAAGCGTCATACCCTTGCTGCACAGCGTCGTGAATTCATCCTCGGAACCAACCAGTTCCCTAACTTCAACGAGAAGAGTGAAGGAAAGCGTCCTCTCAACAACACACGCCTGGCTGCTGACTTCGAAAATCTCCGTCTCGCTACAGAAGGTGCAGCAAAACAGCCTGTTGCCTTCATGCTTACCATCGGTAGCCTCGTTTGGAGACAGGCACGTGCACAGTTCTCATGTAACTTCCTCGCTTCTGCCGGATACAAGGTAATTGATAATCTCGGTTTCCCAACAGTAGAAGAAGGTATCGAAGCAGCTATGAAGGTCAATGCCGACATCGTTGTACTCTGCTCTTCTGATGAGGAGTATGCTGAGTATGCTGTTCCTGCTTTCAAGGCACTCAACAACCGCGCTATGTTCGTTGTTGCCGGTGCTCCTGAATGTATGGAAGACCTGAAGAAAGAAGGTATTGAGAACTTTATTCATGTAAAGGTGAATCAACTTGAGACACTGAAAGAGTTTAACGCTAAACTGGGAATATAATCATGGCTAGAAAAGATTTTAAGAATATAGATATCTTCTCTGGCATAGAGAAGAAAGACGGTTCTGCTTGGCAGAAAGAAAATAATATACAGTATGTATGGAAGACCCCTGAGCACATCGAGGTAAAGTCCGCATACACAAAAGAAGACCTCGAAGGTATGGAACACCTCGACTTCACAGCAGGTATTCCTCCATTCCTGCGTGGTCCTTACTCAATGATGTATCCATTCCGTCCTTGGACCATCCGTCAGTATGCTGGTTTCTCAACGGCAGAAGAGTCAAATGCCTTCTATCGTCGTAACCTGGCATCAGGTCAGAAGGGTCTTTCTGTTGCCTTCGACCTTCCTACTCACCGCGGTTACGACCCAGACAACATGCGTGTTGTTGGTGATGTTGGTAAGGCAGGTGTGTCTATCTGTTCTGTAGAGAACATGAAGGTACTTTTCGATGGTATTCCTCTTAATAAGATGTCTGTCTCTATGACTATGAACGGTGCCGTTCTTCCTATCATGGCATTCTACATCGTTGCAGGTCTGGAACAGGGTGCAAAACTCGAAGAGATGGCTGGTACTATCCAGAATGATATCCTCAAGGAGTTTATGGTGCGTAACACCTATATTTACCCACCAGCATTCTCAATGAAGATTATTGCTGACATCTTCGAATACACCTCACAGAAGATGCCTAAATTCAACAGTATCTCTATCTCTGGTTACCACATGCAAGAGGCTGGTGCTACAGCAGACATCGAATTAGCATACACCCTTGCTGATGGTCTTGAGTACCTTCGTGCCGGTGTTAATGCAGGCATTGATATTGATGCTTTTGCACCACGTCTTAGCTTCTTTTGGGCTATCGGTGTCAACCACTTCATGGAGATTGCCAAGATGCGTGCCGGACGTCTGTTGTGGGCAAAGATAGTAAAGAGCTTCGGAGCCAAGAATCCTAAGTCAATGGCGCTTCGTACTCACTCTCAGACATCAGGATGGTCACTCACAGAGCAGGATCCATTCAACAATGTTGGACGTACCGTTATCGAGGCTATGGGTGCCGTATTGGGACATACCCAGTCCTTGCACACTAACTCTCTTGACGAGGCTATCGCCCTGCCAACAGACTTCTCTGCCCGCATTGCCCGTAATACACAGATATACATACAGAACGAAACGAAGGTATGTAAGGAAATAGACCCATGGGCTGGTTCCTATTATGTTGAAACTCTTACCAACGAACTCGTTCACAAGGCATGGTCACTGATTCAGGAGATTGAGTCTCTGGGAGGTATGGCAAAGGCTATCGAGACAGGCGTTCCAAAGATGCGTATCGAGGAAGCAGCAGCTCGTACTCAGGCTCGTATCGACTCTGGTCAGCAGACTATCGTTGGTACTAACAAGTATCGTCTTGACCACGAAGATCCTATTGACATCCTTGAGGTTGACAACTCTGCCGTTCGCAAGGAGCAGGAAGAGAACCTTGCAAAACTCAGAGCTAACCGTGACGAGGCAGCTTGTAAGGCAGCTCTCGATGCTATCACAGCATGCGTACAGGAGTATGCAGATGGCAAGAAGTCAGAGAACAACCTCCTCGACCTTGCTGTCAAGGCAGCTCAGGTACGTTGCACACTCGGAGAAATCTCTGATGCGTGCGAGAAGGTAGTAGGACGTTATAAAGCAGTAATTAGAACTATTTCAGGCGTGTATAGTGCAGAAGCAAAGAGCGACAGCCAGTTCGAGAAGGCTTGTCAACTCACCGAAGAATTCGCACAGAAGGAAGGTCGCCGTCCACGTATCTTCATCGCAAAGATGGGGCAGGATGGTCACGACAGAGGTGCGAAAGTAGTAGCAACAGGTTATGCCGACTGCGGCTTTGACGTGGATATGGGACCATTGTTCCAAACACCAGCAGAAGCAGCACGTGAGGCAGTAGAGAACGACGTACACATAGTGGGAGTTTCTTCCCTCGCCGCTGGTCACAAGACCCTCATCCCTGCCCTCTTCGAGGAACTCAAGAAACTGGGACGTGAGGACATCATGGTGGTTGCTGGCGGTGTCATACCTGCTCAGGACTATGACTTCCTCTATCAGGCTGGTGTAGCTGCTATATTCGGTCCTGGTACGCCAATAGCGAAGTCTGCTATCGAGATGATGAATATCCTATTGGATAAGGAATGATACTGAACTCTATATCGATACTGAATTATAGAAACATAGAAGCGGCTGAACTTGTCTTTTCCGACAAGTTCAACTGCTTTATTGGAAATAATGGTGAGGGAAAGACAAACCTTCTCGATGCACTATATTTCCTTTCCTTCTGCCATTCTATGTTTACCAACGTAGATTCGCAGATGATAATGCATGAAAAGGATTTCTTCATGCTCAATGGCAAGTACGATACTGGCGACGAAATCTCCGTCGGTATGAAACGCGGTCACAAGAAAACTTTTAAACGCAACGGGAAAGCTTATCGCAAGCTTTCCGAACACATTGGTCTAATACCCCTTATATGTGTTTCCCCTGACGATGTCTCAATCATTTCTGGCGGCAGCGAAGAACGCAGACGTTTTCTCGACATTGTCATTTCCCAATACGACAATGCATACATCGAATACCTGAATCGATACAACAAAGCTTTGCAGCAACGCAACGCATTATTGAAGCAAGCCGCTGAGGAAGATATGCCCTGCGATATGTCGCTAATGGAGTTATGGGAGGAAGAGATGGCATCAAACGGCGAAGAGATATATAAACGACGCAAAGACTTCGTGGAACGTTTCATCCCTGTCTTTAATAACATATATAAGGAGATAAGTGGTGAACACGAAGAAGTATCCCTTCGCTATCAGTCACATTGCGAACGCGGTCCACTATTGGAGGTGATACAACGCGATAGGCATAGAGACCTTGTTGTGGGCTATTCCCTGCATGGTATCCACAAGGATGACCTCGAAATGCTTATTGGCGGTTTTCCAATGAAACGTGAGGCCAGTCAGGGACAGACAAAGACATACGTCATTTCCCTCAAACTTGCACAGTTCGACTTCCTCAAGGAAAGTCCTCTGCTACTCCTCGATGATGTATTCGACAAACTCGATTCCCATCGTGTAGAAAATATCATAAAGATAGTATCAGGAAAAGATTTCGGACAGATATTTATAACAGATACCAACCGCGAACATCTTGACAAGATATTGTCAAAGGGTCATTTCGATTACAAACTGTTCAACGTGAAAGGAGGGTATTTTGTTTAAACGTTATCCACAGAACATTGACGACGTCACAAATCAGTTTATGCGTGAGTATTCTCTCGAAGGACCACTTCTTGAGAGACGCCTTATCGCCTCTTGGAAAGAAGTTATGCCTGCCGCTGAACCCTATACCGAGAACATTGAGATACGCAACCAAATACTGTGGGTTAAAATATCATCACCAGCATTGAGAAACGACCTCCTTATGCAACATACAGAGCTCACCAGATTGCTAAACAGCAAGGTGGGAGCTAATATAATTAACGACACACGTTTTTATTAAGCATAGTTGCCAATCCGCAACTATAGATATATTTTTTTGTTAATATCCTTAATTGTTATTTATCTTTTTAAGAAAAATCTTGTGCATATAATTCTATTATCGTAACTTTGCAACCGAATTTTAATTAACACAGGATGAAGAAATCAACAATTTGGATTATTGCAATCATCATGGTAGTGTCATTTACAGCGCTGCTATGGCTTCAGTTTTCCTACATCTCCGAGATGGCGAAAATGAAGAAAGAGCAATTTGACGAATCTGTTACCCGCGCCCTATATAGTGCTGCCCACGATCTGGAGCTCAACGAAACCCTCACCTATTTAGAGAAAGATGTCAACGAAACCGAACGGAAGGCTCTGAAAGCCGACTCCGTAATGACAAGCAACAGTCTTGGTGGGCCAATACAACACTCTCACCAGTTCTCTGTAACAGGCGACGATGGAACAATATACTCATCTTTCGAGCTACAAACCTTCACCCTTTCTCCCCGAAAGGGTCTCATGAAGAGCGACAAGAACGCATGGGCAGAGGCACAGAAGTCAATGCAGCAGATTATCCGCAATCGTGTCATCTATCAGAAGGCTCTCCTTGACGAGGTAATATATACCATATTATATACGGCCAGTGACAAGCCTCTGAGACAGCGCATCAACTTCAAGCAACTTGATCAGGATATCCGCACGCAGCTGCAGAATAATGGTATCGACATACCTTATCACTTCACTGTCACCACATACAACGGCACTGAGATATTCCGTTGCTCCGAATATAGCGACCAAGGCAAGGAAATAACATATTCACAGCAGATCTTCACTAACGGCTCTGCGGCAAAGTCCGGCTATCTGAATGTCCACTTTCCCGATATAAATGCCTATATCTATTCCAGCATCCGCTTCATGATACCGGCACTTATCTTCACAGGAGTCCTACTGGTGACATTTCTCTTCACCATCATCGTCATATTCCGTCAGAAACGTTTCTCCGAGATGCGTAATGATTTCATCAATAATATGACCCACGAATTGAAGACTCCAATCTCGAGCATTTCCCTTGCTTCCCAGATGTTGTCTGACAAGAGTGTTACGAAGAGTGACGATATGGTGAGCCATTTGGGTAACGTCATCAGTGATGAGAGCAAGCGTCTGCGTTTCCTTGTTGAGAAGGTGCTCCAGATGTCAATGTTTGACCGCAAGAAGGTTGCCTTTAAGATGAAGGAACGCGACATAAACGAGCTGGTCGAAAATATTGCAAATTCCTTCTCTCTGCGCGTAGAACATACTGGTGGAAAGGTATATACCGAGATTGAGGCCGTGGAGTCGGACATCTTTATTGAAGAAACACATTTCAGCAACGTCATCTTCAACCTCATCGACAATGCTGTAAAATACCGTAAGCCCGACGAACCGCTTAACATTTATATACGTACATGGAATCCGGCTGCAGGAAAGGTTTCTGTCTCTATCCGAGATACTGGCATAGGCATCAAGAAGGAGAATCTCCGGAAAATCTTCGAACAGTTCTATCGCGTACATACCGGTAACCGCCACGACGTCAAAGGTTTCGGATTAGGTTTGGCATACGTCAAGAAGGTTATAGACCTGCACAAAGGCACCATAACAGCTGACTCCGAATTCGGCAAAGGAACGACATTCACAATAACTATTGATACGATAAATTGAAGTTTAATTTAAATATTTTATTATTATGCAATTCATGGATGAAAATTTGAGAATCCTCCTCTGCGAGGATGACGAGAACTTAGGCATGCTGCTTCGTGAATACCTTCAGGCTAAGGGCTACAACACCGACCTGTGCCCAGATGGCGAGGCAGGCTATCGTGCATTTCTCAAGACCCATTACGACATCTGCGTTCTTGATGTCATGATGCCAAAGAAGGATGGTTTCCAACTGGCTAAGGAAATACGTCAGTCAAATACCGACGTTCCTATCATCTTCCTGACAGCTCGTCAGATGAAGGAGGATATCCTCGAAGGCTTTAAGATTGGTGCCGACGACTACATCACCAAGCCATTCTCTATGGAAGAGCTTGTCTTCCGTATTGAGGCCATTCTTCGCCGCATGCGTGGCAAGAAGACCAAGGAGGCTACACAGTACCAGATTGGCAAGTTCCTCTTCGATACCCAGAAGCAACTTCTCTCTTTCGAAGGCAAGGAGCCACGCAAGCTCACAACAAAGGAGAACGACCTCCTGGCACTTCTCTGCAGTCACAGCAACGAAATCCTTCAGCGCGACTTTGCCCTGAAGACAATCTGGATTGACGACAACTATTTCAATGCCCGTTCCATGGATGTTTATATCACCAAGCTGCGTAAGCACCTCAAGGACGACCCTGAAATAGAAATCATCAACATCCACGGCAAGGGATACAAGCTCATCATCCCTAACTCATCATCAGACACGGAAGAATAATGCAGGCAATGATATTTGCTGCCGGCAAAGGCACACGACTGAAACCGCTCACCGATGTCATACCAAAGGCATTGGTGCCGGTTGATGACGTGCCTCTCATCCAAAGGGTTATGCAGAAGATTGTTGACAGCGGAGCCACAAGAATCGTTGTCAACATCCATCATCATGCGCGTCAGCTGGAGAACTATCTCTCGCTGTTGCAGATGAAGTTTCCTTCTGTCGAGATACTCCTTTCCGACGAGAGCGGCAACCTCCTTGATACCGGCGGCGGTATAAAGCATGCACGGGAGCTCTTTTCCGACACTCCCTCCACTCCGGTGCTCATACATAACTGCGACATTCTCAGCAATGTCAATCTTGCCGACTTCTATGCCTCCCACGAAGGCGATGCCACCCTGCTCGTCTCCCAACGCGAGACACAGCGCTATCTCTGTTTTGACGACGATATGCGACTCGTAGGATGGACAAACATCGCTACAGGCGAGGTGAAGGGCACCAAGACTGACAGGCTGTATGCCTTCAGCGGCATACATATCATGTCACAGCAACTGATGCAGCGCATGGACTCCTATCCCGACATCTTCCCTATCATGGACTTCTATCTGCACGAATGCGCTACGGCAGACATTCGCGGATGCCTGAAAACCGACCTCCGCCTGTTGGATGTCGGAAAAACTGACACATTAGAAAAAGCAACAGAATTCTTATGCAAAAAATAATCATTTTAGACTTTGGGTCACAGACCACTCAACTCATAGGCCGCCGTGTCCGTGAGCTCGACACTTTCTGTGAAATCATGCCCTACAACAAATATCCCGAAGACGATTCCGACGTCATCGGCGTCATCCTCAGCGGTTCACCCTTCTCTGTCCACGACCCGGAAGGCTTCAAGCCCGACCTCTCACGTTTCGTGGGGCGTCTGCCGGTATTGGGCATATGCTATGGAGCGCAGTATTACTCTTACTCTAACGGCGGAAAGGTTGAGAAGACAAACACCCGCGAATACGGACGTGCCAACCTTGCATTCATCGACAAGGAGAACCGTCTCTTCAAGGGTTTTGACGACAATTCACAGGTATGGATGAGTCATGGCGACTCTATTACAGCCATTCCTTCCGACTGCAAATGCATCGCCTCTACAGCTGATGTAAAGTATGCTGCCTACTGTTCCGAGAAGGCTCCCGTTTGGGCTGTGCAGTTCCATCCTGAGGTATTCCACACCTTGCAGGGCTCTCTGCTTCTGAAGAACTTCGTGGTAGATATCTGCGGTTCCAAGCAAGACTGGTCGGCAGCCTCGTTCGTCGATACCACTGTCCGCGAGCTCAAGGAGCAGTTGGGTGACGACAAGGTCATCCTCGGTCTCTCAGGCGGTGTTGACAGCTCCGTATGTGCCGTGCTGCTCAATAAGGCCATCGGCAAGAACCTCACGTGTATCTTCGTTGACCACGGAATGCTCCGCAAGAATGAGTTCCGCGACGTGATGCACGACTACGAGTGTCTCGGCCTCAACGTCATCGGTGTCGATGCCAGCGAGAAGTTCTTCAGCGACCTTGCAGGCGTTACCGACCCAGAGCAGAAGCGTAAGATAATAGGTCGTGACTTCGTGGAGGTCTTCAATGCTGAAGCCAAGAAGCAGACGGGCGCCAAGTGGCTCGCACAGGGTACTATCTATCCCGACAGAATAGAATCTCTCAACATCACGGGCAAAGTCATCAAGTCCCACCATAACGTAGGTGGTTTGCCAGAAGAGATGCATCTGTCACTTTGCGAACCCCTGAAGTGGCTCTTCAAAGATGAGGTACGCCGTGTAGGACGTTCTCTGGGAATGCCTGACCATCTCATCAATCGCCACCCCTTCCCCGGGCCGGGTCTCGCCGTACGCATACTGGGTGACATCACCCCCGAGAAGGTACGCATCCTGCAAGATGCCGACGACATCTACATCCGCCACATGCGTGAATACACGATGCCCGACGGCACAAAGCTATATGACAACATCTGGCAGGCAGGCACCATTCTGCTCTCTACCGTCAAGAGTGTCGGCGTCATGGGTGACGAGCGCACCTATGAGCATCCTGTTGCCCTGCGTGCTGTCACCAGTACCGATGCCATGACTGCCGACTGGGCACATCTGCCATACGACTTCATGGCGAAGGTTTCCAACGAAATCATCAATAAGGTCAAGGGTGTCAACAGAGTATGTTACGACATCTCTTCAAAACCACCATCGACAATCGAGTGGGAATAAAGACAAAAAAA